>CADBSO010000148.1 GCA_902797395.1 uncultured Spirochaetales bacterium | reverse complement strand
GCAAAGCCATTTGGATAGGCACGAAGCCTTATCCTGCATTAGGCTTTTCGCCCCAAAGCGCGCCTCTCCAGCACCTCTCCGGCTCCGTGGCTCTGTCCTATCAGTCAAACTTTCGGACATAGCCAAATGAAAATACGCTTATTCCGTTGCTGAAATTATACAAAATAATAAGAGAAATGGAAAAATTCGGAAATGCTTTTGAAAAACCCATGCAAAACGATATAATCAAGTCAAGGGTTTGAAACCCTAGGATTGGATTTCGTCTGTCGCTTTCAGATGAAAGCTTGTTCGGTTCTTTATGATGTTGTGCTTATGATTGTTGATTTGCGAATGAAAAACAGGCCGCTTAGGCCGGTGGCCGTTTTGGTGGTCGGATTTCTGGCGATAATTCTATTCGGCTCAGCGCTGCTTTCGTTGCCGTTTTCTCAGAAGAGCAGCGCTGACCTTACATATTTGGATTGCCTGTTCGTTTCTACGAGCGCAGTTTGCGTAACCGGACTTTCTACCGTTGATTTGGCGTCTTCGTTCACGGCTTCCGGCAATTTCATAATTGCCTTGCTGATTCAAATCGGAGGTCTGGGGTTTGCTACAATGGCAGTGTTCACGCTTTCGGTTCTTGGAATGCAGCTCCGGATTTCTGATATTTCACTCGCTAAGGAGTCTCTCAATCGCGGATCCAGCAAGAACATAATGTCGCTTGTTCGTGATGTTATGGCTTATTCTTTTGCCATAGAGCTTGCAGGTTCCGCGCTGTTGTATCCCGTTTTCAAGGGTAGGGGCATGAGTGTGTTCAAATCCATCATGATGTCTGCTTTCCATTCCGTATCCGCATTCAATAATGCTGGATTTGATTTGAACGGGGATTCGTCATCGTTGGCCTCACTCAATGGAAACGCATATGCTTATTTTGTTTTCTCGTTGCTGATTCTTCTGGGCGGGTTGGGATTTTTGGTAATGAGGGAATTGCTTGAATTCAGACGAAAGCGCCCATTGTCCCTGCATGCTAAAATCGTTCTTGCATCCACAGCCGTATTGCTGGTGTTCGGAACGCTATTGATAGCCTCCGGAGGGGTGGGGCTTTTGGATTCGTTTTTTCTTTCGGTTTCTTCTAGAACAGCCGGCTTCGCCACTTTTCCTTTGGACAAGTTGTCTGATAGTTCTGCTTTGGTGGTGGTAGTTCTTATGTTTATCGGCGCCAATCCTGGTTCTACGGGAGGCGGCATTAAGACTACGACAGCATTTGTGATATTCGCCGCGATGGTTTCCGTTGTAACCGGGAAACAGCCAAAGGCTTTCAAGCGCGCTATAAAACAGGAAAGCGTCATGAAGGCGCTGACGGTGTTTATCATGGCTGTTTTGATTGCTTGTTTTGCTACTTTTGCGATATTGCTTGTGGAATCAGGAAAGTTCTCTTTCATGGATATATTGTTTGAAGTCATATCGGCTGTTGCGACTGTGGGCTTGTCTCGTTCCGTAACGTCCGGGCTGGAGGTTGTGAGCAAGCTGATTCTGATAGCGGTGATGTTTGCCGGACGTGTGGGAGCGCTAACTATCGTATCCGCTTTGGTGCGCAGAAAGAGTGAAAGGCTGAAGTTTGTTGAAGAGGATATTATGATAGGCTGATGCCGTTGATGTTGGAGGAATAGCGGATGGCGAAGAAAAGCAAGGATAATTATGGGGTTATTGGTTTGGGGAGGTTCGGACTTGCCGTTTTGCAGGCTTTGCATGATTTTGGGAAAAACATCATAGCAATAGATAAGGATCCGGACAGGCTTGAAGAGGTTGCGCCGTTTGTTTCGTCCGTTTATCTCATAAAGTCAATATCCAAGGAAGCGTTCGAGGAGGCGGGCATAGGGGATTGTGATACTGTGGTGGTCGGTTTTTCAAGTGATGTGGGATCCAGTGTTCTTGCGACTATGAATTGCATAGAGCTTGGAGTGAATCGCGTTATAAGCAAGACAAGGGATAGCGATCACGGAAAGATATTGGAGAAGCTTGGGGCGCAAGTGGTGTTTCCCGAGGAGGAAAGCGGAAAGCGGCTTGCAATGAATCTGATATGCAATGCAAATCTTGATATGCTTGTCCTTTCAAATGACTTTTCAATCATAAGCGTTGATATGAATCCCATGTTCGCTGGAAAAACGATCTTGGAGCTGAACTTGCGGAGCAAGTACAATGTTAATGTCATCGCCGTTGTGAATGGAAGCAGGACGAATGCCACTATAACTCCGGATCTTGTTTTGGAAGCTGGCTGTAGAATTGTGCTTTCCGGAACCGTGAATTCGCTTGAAGCGTTCCGGGCGATTAATTCCGCAGGCGAGCTGTGAAAATTCTTATGGTGAGGTTTTTCAAAACTCCTTCCTTCATGCTGCTTGCTCTTTCGAACCAGGGCATAGATCCGATGGATTCTTCTCAAAAACCCCCAACGTTTTGTCTTGAGAAAAGGCAAAACGCAGTATTCGCGGTTTTTTCGGATAATGCCTTGATTCAAAATAGTCTTCGCATCATTTTGAAATGAGTTTTGAAAAACCTCATGGTAAGTTTAATGGCGGATTTTTGGCAATAGGCTTTTGGAAATGTTCCCGGATTCATTTGTCATGGCAGTTGATGAAATTCGTTGAGAGGCGCCTTTCCTTTTCCGGCAAGCCGTATTTTTCCTTTCCTAGGGCAATGCTTTTGATTAGGAACGACATGTTTCTCGCGAGCGTTCTTGCGGTCTGTTTTCCTTCGTCGTCTTTTTCGGCTTCGCCCGGAATTCTTCCGTGAATGCTGTTCCAATACTGGCTCGATGCTATAGGCATTCCAGAGATAGTGAAGAATTTGTTGAGTTCGTCGAAGGTTGCGGAAGCTCCTCCTCGGCGGCAGCAAGCTATTGATGCCCCCACTTTCATAGTCTTGTCAAACGGAGTGGAATAGAACAGCCTTTGCAGAAATGCCATGAGAGTGGCGTTTGCCGAGGCATAATAAACAGGAGAAGCTATGATCAGTCCGTCAGCTTTCTCAAATTTTTCCGCTGCAGCATTCACTTCATCGTCGAATGCGCATTTTCCTGTTTTCGAACATGTGCCGCAAGCGATGCAACCGCGTATTGCTTTTGCGCCGAGTTGGATTGTCTCATGTTCTATTCCTTCTTTGTTAAAAATGCTGGTTATTTCCCTGATTGCAATGGATGTGTTTCCGTTTTCTCTTGGGCTTCCGTTTATTATAAGTGTTTTCATAATGGTTTATGCTACATATTGAATATGGTTTAGTCAAGATTTTCAGGGTGTTTTTTTGAAAAAAATAGTATTTTAGCATATGATGGAATCTTGAAGCTTTATTATGAAACACAGCATGTGAAGGATTGCGAATTATGGAAATTTTTTGGAATGAAATAGCGGACGATTATGATAAGGCGAAGGCCGCCCTTTGGTGTGACAAGCATATTGGAAATTGGCATCGTCAGGAGGAAGTCGGGTACTGGCACATGTGGGCGGCATATTGCAAGGCGGTTGCGGCCGAAACTAAGGATGATTTGCTTTTCGCTCGGATACTTGTCATGGTGGCGCATGAAAATCGTTTCAGGGTGTATGATTATGATTTGTATCATAAGTTCGTAAAACCTGCCGTGAAATCGTATGAACGCGCGAAGAGAAACGGTCAGAACCCGACTGAAAGCGAAGTTGCGGATATTGTTTCTGAGGCGCAGGAGCTTGCTTATAAGCTTGAGCAAGGGGACATGCCATATGGGGAGCAGATCAAGACCATAGAAGGGTACGAATTGATGGGGGGCGATTTTTGCATTTACGATAGCAAGCCCATATGGTTTGAGCATGATAGTAATATGGCGAGGTTGAAATTGGAGTATTACGACAAGGTTGTTACTTTCTTGTTTGATGGCGTGCTGGAACTTCATGTCGAAGGCGATCCGCTGACGAATTACATTCAAGATTTCAGCTGCTATCGATGCTATTACAATAAGAGTCTGGTCGAATTTGATATTGGATATTACAAATTTCTCTGCTCATCGGTTTCGGTGGAAAGCGTGGATAAGGCGAAAGAGGAATAGGGTTTGGGTGATAAATGATGTGGCTGAATGTGTGTATTATTTAGTTAAAATATTACCCATTGTATAAACTTAAAATTTGACAAAAAAATAATTGAGTTTGCAATAATATACATATATTAACTGAATTAATTAATGCTAATCGAGGTGTTAAAATTGGCGAATTAGCAAGCCCTAGTAGCAACCGAACCCCATAATGAACCTCATAAGGTGTTCGCCAGTTCAAGCGCATTCTTGGCCTCAAATTCAACTCTTCAATCCTGCCATTCATTTCTTCGTCCGTCCAATTCGCCATGTCTTCGCCTTTTGGAAAATACTCTCTCAAAAGACCGTTTCCGAAGGCTCCCCGCCTTCGTCAATTTCGTTCGTGCCTCTTTGCCAAGGTTGGCAAGGAAGGGAGAAATAGAACTTCACCCCAAGCTTCTTGCTAAGCTTCCTGTAGCCTGAGAACTCCTTGCCCCTGTCGGGAGCGATTGAAAGGCGCGGCCCGCTCTTCAATGCCTCCGACATCTCCCTGCTAGCCTCCTCCTTGGTCTTCCTCCTGGTT
>CADBSO010000147.1 GCA_902797395.1 uncultured Spirochaetales bacterium | reverse complement strand
TGCGCGCTTTGGGCCGCAAAGCCATTTGGATAGGCACGAAGCCTTATCCCGCATTAGGCTTTTCGCCCCAAAGCGTGCCTCTCCAGCGGCTCTCCGGCTCTCCGGCTCTGCGGCTCTGTCCTATCAGTCAAACTTTCGGACATAGCCTTTGAAAAAACCTCTCCCACATCAAGTCTTCCGGATCAAAACGCATTTTCGCCGCCTCTTCGGCTTCATGCCCCATCAAACCAATCGCCGAATCAAAAGCCTCCGCCAGCACACTCCCACACAACTCAAAACCGATGCGCTTGCAACAAATTGAATAAGTTGCGAATTTTCCATATAATATACCTCAATCCAATGATTGGGCAAAGGAGCATAATCGAATTTCAATGGAATCAGGCTTATCGGGACGTAGCAAGCTGCTGATTGCAGCAGCCATTCTCGCAATTCTCATTTCCGTGGTTCTCTCAGCATTTGAAACCTCAATCACAAGTTCAGATAGATTCAAAGTCAGAGCAAAAGCAAGCAAAGGCAGCCGAACATACAAAAGAATTTCCAAACTAATCGATGAATACGATAGGACAATCTCATCGATACTAGTGCTTATTAACATCTCACATGCCTCTTATGCCGCGCTATCATCTTTCATAATATCAGAAAACTTCGGGTCGGGATCAATGGCGATCGGAATCGGAATCATAGCATCCGGGCTACTGATGTTCCTCATAGGTGAAATGCTCCCGAAGCTCATAGCGCTATCATCGAAAAATGCGGTTCTAGTCGCATCAGCAACCATATGCATGCCGATGCTCGCTCTGATCCGCCCCATTTCCGACATACTGCACAAAACCGCAACGGGAATAATCGGGCTCTTCACCAATGAAATAGGAGATGAGAATGCGATAAGCGAAGACGACATAAAAAGCATGACCGAGAACGCCGTCAAAACCGGAACGCTTGAAGCCGAAACCAAAACGCTTATCGAACATGCGCTCAGCTTTGACGACAAAACCGCTGCCTCCATCATGACCGACTACGCTTCCACAATAAAAATCCGAATAAGCGATCATGACAATCAACCGAGCGGTGAAAACAGCAACGACATCCGAATCGGCGATACGCAGGATCTAATCAACAGACTTGATTCAATGAGATACACCCGATATCCGGTCGTAGATGAAAACGATAATCTGCTAGGAGTCCTTAACACGAAAATATTCCTCCAGAACTACTTCAAAAGCGATAGAAAGGCGAACTTGGAAAGCAGCCTGCTTCCTCCCCGCTTCATCTCCGAACAAATGAAAATAGATGATTGCCTCAAGGAGCTATCCCAGAACAGGACACATCTTGGATTTGTCATTGGCGAAAATGAAAAAATATCCGGAATCATCACAATCGAGGACATAATCGAAGAGCTTATCGGTGAGGTTGATGATGAGAAGACGATAAAGTTGAAGAAAAAGCCATGATCGGACTGATCGTCATATTCTCAATCTGCCTTATGCTTTCCGCTGCTTTCAGCGCATCGGAAGTGGCCTTTTCCTCATCGAATGTGTTGCTTCTGACAAGAATAGCCAACCAGGAAAAGCCTTCCCTGTCAGATAAGATAGCATGCAGGATCGCAACCAATTTCCGCGACTATCTTCCGACAATACTTCTTGGAAACAATCTGGTCAATACCGCCATTGCCAGCATTGCAACGCAAATGACATTCGCCAGTCTGCCAGCGGACAGATCCGGAATGACATGGATAGGAACCGCTATCACAACGCTTATCGTGATAATCTTCTGCGAAACCATACCGAAAATAATCGCAAGATCCAAAAGCATATCGATATCAAAAGCTTTGGGAATCCCGCTATGGTGTCTCCATATCCTGCTATATCCGCTCGCATCCATAATAAACGCCATTACCAAATTCGCAGGAAACAGACACAAGAACGAAGAACCCAGCGATAACATCAATGCGGATGAAATCACACTGGCCATCGAGGAAATAAGGGAAAGCGGAGAGATAGATACGCAAGAGGAAGAACTTCTGGTGAACAGCATAGATTTCGACGATACATGCGTTTTCGAGATTGCAACTCACAGAATGGACATAGATGGAATAGATCCTAACGATGAAGTCCGGAACATACTGAAAACAGCGATTGAAACAAGGTATTCCAGACTTATAGTCTACGAGAAATCACGCGATTTCATACTAGGCATCATTTTCACGAAATCAATCCTCAAATTCTTTGCGAAAAATCCGAACCCCACCAAACAGGCGCTTGAAAAAATGGTTGAAACCGAGATGTTTTCCCCGCTCTACATCCACATGACAATGGATTTGAACGATTGTCTTGCGCTGATGAAAAAGGAAAAGAAGCATCTTGCGATAATAAACGATGAATACGGCGGAACCTACGGCATAGTCACCATGGAGGACATACTGGAAAACGTCTCAGGAGAAATATGGGACGAAAGCGATAAAATCGAATCCGATGTTGAGAAGAAAAGCGATAACCTGTATTATGTGAAAGGCGATTTGGAAATAGAAAACCTGCTGGATGCTCTGGATGTCGACAACGGCGAGGAATACGCCAAGGAAATCGAAAGCACAAGCATCGGAGGCTTGGCTTTCGAAATGCTCGACAGGCTTCCGAAAAAAGGCGACTCATTCATTTTCGCCGGATTCAGATTCATAGTATTCAAAATGGACGGAAGGCGCGTGGCTGCGCTTCATGCCAGACGCCTGAAGCGCAGAGCACCGGGGCCTTCTTGACAGTTTCCGCAAATTGACAGGCGCCTCTAAAAACCTCAAAGTCCGATTCCGCAATGCCTTTTCCAGACCTGAAAATCACATGCGCTTCACCAGACAGCAAGCTTTTGAAGCAAACCCTCCCTATTCGGATTCGCCCTCATCGCTTATGCATATCAGGTCCTTTTCAAAATACACATAGCCATTACCCGCAAGCTTATCGACTACCCTGTCAACCGCCTCTTTGGAATACTTGTTGCGCGGCACGCCGAAATAATCCGCAACGCATTTGTACAAATCATCCTGCGATACGGCATCGCCCACAAACAGCGCTCTTTTCACATACTCCTCATATTCGTCATCGCAAATGTATTCCGCCTTCCTGAATGCCTTATCCAGCTCGCTCCGGTTTCGAACCTCGACGCCTGCCGCGCCTGGAATGCAAAGGAAATCGCCATTGCGGACAAATCCGGATGATGATCCGATAGCGGCCTCCATAACCTCCACCTGCTCCGGTGTCATCCTGTTCAAATTGGTAAGATTGAGCAGAATCTTCTTAAGAGCCAGAACATGAAGCGGCGCCTCTATCTGAACGATCTTGGAAATCAATTCGGAAAGCTCATCCGCATTTGAAAGGACCTGAGTTCTGCGCTTGGGACCGGAATATTGCTTATACGACACGAATCCGGCAACCTCCTCCAGCTTTCCGCCCTTCTTTCTGGATATCTGAACACCTTGGCCATTCTGCGATTCCTCCTTGGTCTCCTTCTGAGCTTCCTGAATGAAATCAAGAAGCTTTGAAAACTCGAATCTCGGATTCCTGTAGAAACTCGGAGCCCATATGTGATATATCTTCCAACCAAGGCTCTTAAGCACATTCGGTCTGATTCTCTCACGATCCGTCGCAAATGATATGTCTTTCGAGCGCCGGCCGCCATCGCACTCTATTCCCACTGTGAATCTGTCAAGCTCCTTATCGAACACAGCCAGATCTATGCCCACCTTGGCGCCGATATTCCTATCTATGTCATATCCGTATTCACCAAGCTTATCCGAGACAAAATCAACAAACGCACCGCTTGCCGCGCTATCATCCTTTGTTGTTATAATGGTTCTGTTCTGCGCATACTCAAGGTATCTTTTCAGAGCCAATACGCCAAACGCAGTGGTTTTAGTGAGATTTATATCATGGCATGTGAGATTCGTGAATACAAAACACTTATACTTCGCTCTTGTTGTAAGAACATTCAAGCGGCGCTCTCCGCCCTCCTTGTTCAATGGTCCGAAATCCATTGAGACCTTATGCTCGCTATCAAATCCATATCCTATCGAAATGAATATCACATCGCGCTCGTCTCCCTGAACCGATTCAAGATTCTTAATGAAAAACGGCTCCGGAGAAGAAGAATCGAAAAACCTCTCGAAAACATCTCCGACATGCTTTTTCCGCTGGATGTCGAATTCCCTGTAAAGCTCCTCCTGCTGGGCAAGCGAAAACGATACCACGCCTATCGACATCCCCGGATTCTCGGCGATATGCTTGAATACAGCCTTTATCACCTCCGAGGCCTCCTTCCTGTTCGTTCTGCTTCCGCCCCTATCATAACAGGACTCCGGAATGTACCTATACACCAGACCCTGATTGGGATCCCTATCATATACTGACGGGAACACCTTCAGGCTCTGATTATAGAATTCGCTATTGGAAACGGCTATAAGCGACTGGTTCCTGCTTCTGTAGTGCCACGACAATGTCCTTTCGGGAATGTTTCTCGCCAAAAGAAGCGACAGCACGCTCTCCATATTGGCGAAATCATAATCCTCATCATTCACATCATCGTATTTTGATGCGAGAGTATCAAAAAACGTTGTCGGCGGCAACTGCTTCGAATCTCCCACGACCACAATCTGCTTTGATCTGAGAAGCGCTCCGAAAGCCTCCACAGGACGCACCTGCGACGCTTCATCGAAAATCACCAAATCGAATTGCTCGCTTTCAGGCGGCATAAAAGAGGCTATGGAGATCGGACTCATCATGAAAACAGGTTTGATCCTCTGCACCGTCGCGATCGTCTTGGAAAACAGCTTCCTGATCGGCAGCTGGTTCTTCTTCTTCTGAAGCTCGCGCCTCAATATGTTCATCTCCTTGTTGTCATCGCTGATGCGAGGCATCCTCTCATAATGCCCCATCAGAATGCGCTTTATGTTCTCGACCATAAGCTTAACATCAAGGCTCTTGTAGTTATCGAGAATCCGCTCGTACCTGTATTCCTTGAACTGCCCGAGGTACTCGAATTCAGCATATGCGGAATTCACAAGCGACTCATAATACTCATTAGAGATTATATCATCGAGATTGTCCGTTCTCGACGCCGAATACGAATATTCCAGAAGAGATGCCAGCCCGAATTCCACAAACCTATCCGTTATCTCATTATAGCGAACGATATCAATAACGGAATCGCACTTGCTCTTCCAAAGAAGAACAGTCTTGCGCAGCTCATTGAAGCTCATATCAAGATACCACTCCACGGACCCGAAGCGCTTCATGTAATTGAAGCTCGTCATGTCCATGAATTCAGCGATCCTGTCCTCGAGATCCTTTTTCTTTTCAATAAATTCCGCTTTCAATTCGCGAAGATGCTCAAGCGCGTCCTCATCGCCGATCAGATTCTTAGTCTGCGGAAGCACATTGTATCCGATCACAAGGTCAGCGAAATCCTTCGCAGGCGCCAGAAGCCTCCTGATTTTCGACCAATCCGTATTGAACATCCCGCTATAAATCTTGGGAAAGACCGACTTGAGCTTATCTTCCCCGTTCTTTATCGCATTGACATTCACAAGAAAATCATTAAGCTTGGAGAGAGCATCACGCGAATACTTGCCATCAGCCAGATATGATGTCAGCTTGGCCTTCTGGCGTTCTTTTCTTTCCTTGTCCGCATCCCTTCTCTTGTTGTAATCGTCATACAACCTTATGAATTCCTCGCAATCATTATACGGATCGATCGCATACGCTCCGAGATTCTTCCTGAACGCATTGACCTCTCTCCCGATCTTCGCGAGCTCCTCAAAGCGCTTGACATCCTGCAAAAGCAATATGTCGCGACACGACACATCGCCAAGCTCCTTGAATCTCTCAAGCGCATCTATGGAATTGATAAGCCTGCCGCTTTCGAAGATCGTGCTTGTCGCCCTGTTCGAAAAAGCGGAGCCTATGTCCTCGACCACGCTCATAAATGCCGCAAGGCTATCCTCCATATCACATATCTTCTCTTTTATGGTCACCTGATCATACGGCATGCACTTCTTCAACTCGACGCCATAAAAAGGATGCTTTTCAATCTTGCCGATGCTCTTGAGAACCGACATGTATTCCCTTACAAGTCCGAGCTTATCCTCGAATTCCCTATCGGTCCACTCCGAAATGCCATCATCAAATTCTATATGCGGCAGCCGAAAATTCTCGCTATCAGCCTTATCCCTTATCTTCAGCAAGTTCCCGTATATTTCAACCAAAGTCGCCTGCGATTTCGCAACGAAGCTGTTTATGGCATCGCGATACGCATCTATCTCGCCCTTTGACTCCTCATACTTGGCTTTCAGCTGATCATTATCCGAAACTTTAGGTTCGCCCAAATTTATCGTATGCTCTATCGACTTCAGCACGTCGGACTTATTCGATTTGTATGAGTGCAATTCAAGAACCAGATCGCCAAGCCCTACCTTTTCAAGCCTGTTCTTAACGACATCAAGCGCCGCCTTCTTCTCCGATACGAACAGAACGGATTTCCCGGCAGCCACACATGAAGCGATTATATTGGTTATGGTCTGCGATTTTCCAGTCCCCGGCGGCCCCTGAATAACCATATTCCTGCCGTTGGCTATCTGCCATATGACATTCGCCTGGGACGAATCGGCATCAACGACATTGAGAAGATTGTAGCAGCAAAACGAATCCTCACTTGCCTGCATATCGCCGAGCCTGTCAGAAAAACCGGTGAAAAACAGCTTTTCCAAAACAGGATTTTGCACATTGCCGTTGGAGTTCTGCCATGTGCTGAGATCAAGATCCTTATACATGAGGAATTTTGCGAAACTGAAGAAATCGAACGCTCCGCATCCGCTCTCAACCTGCCAGCCTGTCTTCGAGGATGTGGATATTATCTCATCAACACGCCTCAAATACTCGTTTATGCTCTCGATCTCGCCCTCATATTCATAATCTATGTTTATCCCGAAATCATTGTTGAGCTTGGTTATCAGCGATATGTTCAGCCTGACCTCATCCCCGCTATATTGCAGGTAGAACTTATCCAGATTATCAACCTTCTTGAATTCAACAGGCACCATTATCAATGGCGCTCGATAGAAGTTCTCATCCTCGTCATCAGCCCTCCACTTCAGGAAACCCAAAGCAAGAAACAATATGTTAGCGCCCTTCTCCTCTATGTACATCCTGCTGGAACGATATGTCCTCAGCAGCTTCCTGTGCAATTCCTTATCATTCAGCGGAGCATACAACTTGGATGGATTATTCGATTTCTCCGTAGTGAAAAACGATTTCTTCCCCTCGTTCACCAAATAATTGAAAACATCCGCCGCATTAAGATACGGAAACTCAATTCCCGACGACACCCTCAGCCTATAGTTTATCAAGGGATTCTTCAATGACAAATCAAGCAATTCTTTTCTGGCAATGTCAAGCCTTTCTGATATGGATTCCATTCTTTCATTATATTGTTTCCCTTTTTAAAATGCTAGAATCACCAATAAGGGCGAAAGCCTTTGGGCGATAAACTGATTGCTCGGCCCAAAGTGCCAAGCGATACGAGCGGAAACCTGATGCCCGCCCCGCGATGCGGTCCGAAACGGAGCGCATGGCGGAAGGCTGCCGCGTCCGCCCGGACGGAAGGAGAGCGGAAAAGCTCGCGGCGCTC
>CADBSO010000146.1 GCA_902797395.1 uncultured Spirochaetales bacterium | reverse complement strand
GCCTTGAGAAGTACCAAGGCAACACGCTTCTGGTTGGTGTCAGCTACGACAAGGCGACCAAAAGGCATGAGTGCGTGATAGAGAGGGCGTAACATCTCAAGCGCGTTGTAAAATTGCTTATACCATGTGAGAGCGTTTCTAAGAATCTGTTGTTCGAAGATGCTTGTGGCTTTTAGATCTGAAAGGCATTGGCGAAGTCGGATGTTAGGTTTTTTGGAAATGTTCTTGAGGCTTTTCAAAAACTTCTTTTTATAATTGTCTCTTCAAATGGCTTCGTGGCGAAGCTGATAATGCTCATACCCCAAAAATGCCAAAATGTCCAGGGCGGCCCTGCCTTCTGGCTATAATTGACGCCAGAAGGCAGGGGAAACGCTCTTGCGTTTCCCAAAATATATCTTCTTTTCTTGATATAAAATGGCTTGGTTTTACATGTGATTTTAGCTGTGTCGTGGGGGGATGAATTTTTGAAATTTGATGAAAAGAAAATTGGGGGAAAAGGAAAACGGAAAAAAATAAATCATTGTCCAAAAAAGATTTGTACGATGAGCTTTGGCGTTGCCGTGATTTGGAAATAAACAGCTTGTGGCAGAAATCGGTCTTTTTGGGCTCTTTCATTATCGCAGTTGGGACTGTTTATTGTGCGTTTATAGGAAAACTGTTGTCCGGTGAAATCAAGGCGAAAGGTTTGATTGCGCTGTGGGGAGACTGCTGCATTAGCGTAGGATGCTGTTTGCATTTGGCCGCATTTGCTATCGCATTCGTGGAAATCGCTCTGTCTATGCTTTGGATATTCATGGCAAAAGGCTCTAAGTATTGGGTCGAAGTATTTGAGACATCATTGCAGGTTATGATTCATGATAAGCTACCCGATGGCAAGTTCAGAATTGAAACCGAATTCAATAAGGATGATTATCCCGTTCATGGAAATTTGAATTATCCCGATGAAGACGGTCGCAGCAAATCAGTATTCACTACAGATGCTTGTCGTTGTTCGCCAAGCAGGATAAACGTGATGATAGGCATAATCTTTTTAGTTTTGTTTTCCGTTTTTGCTGTTTTTAATATGGCATGTGCAATGAATGCGCTGTGTGGTCGTGTTTTTTGTACATTCGCTGTTTCTATTGCCGCATCGTTGGTTTTGGAATTTTTTTTGTATAAGGTTTTAATGGCTTGCGTTGTTGGTGGTAAAAATGGCAAGGGCTAGATGTGGCGGAAGATGAGGAAAAGGATGAAAAGGTGATGCGTCTTATGATGTGTGAAGTGATTTGTGCGTTGGCTTTGGCTGCGGCGATAATTTGCTTTATTTGCAAATGCAGGAAAAGCAATGGATATAGCAATGAATATCGTAAATTCGTATGCAAAGCGTATCGTATTAAGGATTCGGACGGCAAAAAAAAGGACGTTATAGATGCGTTGGAGAAAATAACAAGGAAAGACGAGTTTGATGCTGCTGTGAAGAAATATGAAAAGGTGGTGCTGAATGGCGAGTGATTTTGAGGTTTTTGCAAACTATTTGAGCAGGCAAGGCGAGCAGGAGGTCAGAAGCCTTGAGTTGATGTGCGGCGCTATGGGTGCAATAGGCCAGTTGTTTTCCAGTTCGCGTGAATCCGAATATAGGATGAGCATTGAAAGGGAGAGGGCTGAAAATGAGTTGGAGGTTCAACGCCGAGAACAGGAGATTCGCATGGCAGAGGTTTCTTTGGAGCGGGAAAGAATCGATCTTGAGAAGCATCGGATCACAGAGCAGAAGAGGCTTTTGGAGAAGATTGTGGATGCTTCCTTGGCAGCCTATAACGGCAAGTTGGATAGTTTGACCAAAGCGAGGAGCGAATACACAGCTTTTTATGAAAAGCAGTTGTCTGATGTGAATTCAACGCTTAATGAGCTTTTGGCGCAGCGCGATAGAATGGATATAGACGGTTATTCCAAGCTAACCCCGACAATAAACCGCCTGATTGAGTCCAAGGAGAATTTCATATCGAAATACAATGTTTTCATGATAGAAGTGAACGGCCAGATTTCGAAGCTGGAATTGAAATTCGAAGACATCATGAAGCATAAGACGATTGAAGAGCAGTGAGGTTGAAAAGATATGATAGGTATGGTTTTCAGCATTATTGCGCTCTTGGTATTGAGTATCGGTGCTTTTTCTTTAGGTTTTGGAATTGGAACCATAATTAATGATCATTTTTCTGATTATGAAAATACAGATTTTGAAATCTTTATTGGTTCCACTTTATGGATTGCATTCAGTTTTGTTTCCATTTTGTGTAAAGTGAAATGGTGCGGATTCTGGTATTCTGTTTTATATGGCGTTCTTGCTGAACTTGCAGCAGCATTGATTTGGTATATTATTGTATCTGTCTCTGTTGCAAGAGATAAAAAGCAAGAAGACAAAGAGAAGCGTGAGCGCGAGGAGCGCGAAAGAGAAGAAGAACGTGAGCGCGAGGAGCGCAGGAGAGAAGAAGAATTGAGGCAGCAAAGAGAAAGGGAGCAAAGGGATGCGGAAGAAAGGCAAAGGCGACAGAGGGAAGCGGATCAAAAAAGCGCTTCCGGCAAATTGAGCGATATGGCAAAGGACATTTAGCATGGACGCATCGAAATTGGATAGACAGAAGGAAGAACAGTTGAAAAAAGAGGAGGCAAGGCAAAACGCTGAAGCCATAGCAAGGCATTATGGCGATATCAAAAGAGGCGTGGCTATGGTTCAGGATGCGGCGAATTCAGGAACTAAAATACTTAACAGCCATTTGCTGAATTTGCTGGAGGAGCCGCTTGAAAAGCTGCAGAAGCTGATAGAGTACATTGACCCCATCGAGTATTCGGATAATCTTGTCAAACAAAAGGGGTATCTTGTTTCTTCGCTTGATAAGCTGGATGCATCGCTTAAGGAAAGGGTTGGCGGTATTATCGGGCAATTCGATTTTCTTATAGGCAGGCTTTCTTCGGATGTTGAAAAGCATGAAATGCATCTTGGGCTTTTGAAGAGCATATTGAATTGCGGTGCCGAGTTTGATATTGATGAGTACGCTGTCAAAGGGATAGATTTTAATGAAATGGTTGATGCGAGCAAGATATCATCAGAATACAGTTGGATTGAGAAAATATCTGTTCTTGGAGCTTGTATTTTAAAATCGTATCCAAAAAAAACCCTTATAAGGCTTCTGAGCAACTGCGCTGACGCGAATAAGATTTGTCTTGTAAGTACAATTAGTGGCGATCCGGATGGCTCTCATTTTTGCTATTATCCTTTAGGCGCTATATGCAACTGGTATGATGATAGAAATGGCATTCCTTTGAATGATGCGGAATTTTTGAAAGATTTGGCAAGACAAGGCATTGATTTGAATGGGTTCGGCAGGGAAACATATTACGATAATTTCAACTGCCATGACAATAAGGAAAGTGTTTTGCTTTGTCTTTTTTTCCTTAGAGATCATATAAAAAAGTATGACGAGGATGAACTCGCAGAAACAATAGGTAAACTGAAGAACGCTGGGCTGAACCTGAATTGCAGTGCGAATACGAATTTGATTTATTACGATACGGGTGAAAAACTTACGATTACGGACTGGCTGCTAAGCAAGCATCCGCTCAAGAGAAAGATTCATAAGCTTTTCATCGGGTGTGATTTCGATAAGAATCCCATTTTGAAAGAGGTCACAAGAGCGAAGATTTATGGTAGCTATAATGGTTATTTGGAGAGTAAGAACTATCTTCTGTTTCTGATAAACAACGATGTTGATGCTTTGAGCGATTTCAGTTATAGGCTCAGATATAGCAATGGCGATAGTAGTTTTACCGGATCTCTTATCGGCTTGTTTGTATTTGATGCTTATGACAGCAGGAATAATGGGTCCGAAGTGTACGGCAAGTTGAGGCGGGATTTGACTGAATTGTTGTTGCGTTTGAAAATAGATCTTGATTGGGTTGCATTAAAATATGAAAATGGCAATGAAGCTTCTTTTCGGGCGATTATGAATCAGTCTTAGCCGATAGCCTGAAATCTGTGAAAATGATATTTTTCGTTTGCCACAAACACCGGCTGTCAATATAATTTCATCATGGGCCTGTATGTCAATCCTGGAAATGGGAATTTTACCATAGCAACAAGAAGCGAGATATATGTGGACAAGAGCATGCTCTTGTTTGAATTGAACAGGAGGCTTGGAACCGAGGACCGCTTCCTCTCCGTCTCGCGCCCGCGTCGCTTCGGCAAGACGATGGCCGAATCCATGATGGCGGCCTACTATTCCAGGGGATGCGATTCCGCGGAACTGTTCAAGGGTCTCAAGATAGCGGATGATCCGAGCTTCTCCAAGCACCTCAACAAATACAACGTCCTGCATCTCGACATAAACCGCTTCTGGTCGGATCACAAGGCGGAAGTCCTTGTAAGGATGAGGGAGGCCGTTCTGGAGGAGTTCCGCGGGGAGTTTTCCGGAACCGCATTCGGCGATTCGCTCACGATAGCCGACTGCGTGACCCGCGCATACAAGGCAACCAAGATCCCGTTCGTGATAATTCTTGACGAGTATGATGTCGTCTTCAGGGATTCGGACGCTTTCTGCCTCATGGATGATTATCTCAAATTCCTGAACGCGCTCTTCAAGGGTAGCGATGTGGCCTCTTGCATCGCGCTTGCTTACATTACCGGCATCCTTCCCATAATCCGCGAGAAGGCCCAGAGCAAGTTGAATAATTTCAAGGAGATAACATTCCTCAGGCCAGGACGATTCGCTCCCTTCACGGGCTTTACGACCGACGAAGTCCGGAATCTCTGCAGCAAATACGATATGGATTTTGATGAATGCTGCAGGTGGTATGACGGGTATTCTTTCAAAGGGGTTGAAATATACTCTCCCAAGTCGGTGGTGAGTGCCATGGAGTTCCAGGAGTATGACAACTATTGGGTCGCAACATCCCAATATGAAGCGATATTGGATTATATCAGGCTCGATTTGGACGGACTCAAGGAAGACGTGGAGAGGATGGTTTCCGGCGGCAGCGTCGAGGTGGATGTTCTGACGTTCACGAACAGCATAGGTAATTTCAGATTCAAGGACGATGTTCTGACATATCTTTGCCATTTGGGCTATCTTGCATATGATTCACAGACAAAGACCTGCAGGATACCCAACCACGAGATAAAAGGAGAGTGGGTCAGGGCTCTCAGGGGCGATGAGAGGTACTCGCCTGTCATTAGAATAGTGAACGATTCGAAAGAGGTTCTCAAAGCGGTTTGGAATATGGATTGCGCGCGTCTTGCCGAGGCTCTTGAGAGGTCCCACGAGCGCCTTGCCAGCAGCTTGTCCTACAACAACGAGCAGTCTTTGCAGTCCGCGATACGCCTCGCGCTGTTCTATGCCGACTGTTATTACACCATAGTCATGGAATACCCCGCCGGCAAGGGCTATGCCGACATAGCCTTCATTCCATACAGGCCCAACATCCCCGCCATGCTTGTCGAGCTTAAGGTCAAGGGCACCGCCGGTACGGCTCTTGATCAGATAAGGGACAAGCGCTACTTCGCCGGCCTTGAGAAGTACCAAGGCAACACGCTTCTGGTTGGTGTCAGCTACGACAAGGCGACCAAAAGGCATGAGTG
>CADBSO010000145.1 GCA_902797395.1 uncultured Spirochaetales bacterium | reverse complement strand
TTGGATTCGCCAAAGCTTTCGGAATGGGAGAGAATTGTCCGTATAATCATGAGGTCGGCGCCGAAAAGAATGGTTGCTTTGGTCTCCGCAAAAGCCATTGAGGGCGGTCAAGACGGGAAATGCTTTGGCGAATTCATCGCAAGAGGATATGTTGAGGGGGTTGTTGAACTTCCATTGCTGTCAGATGACGCATCGGAATCCAAGTTGTTCATGGTCGTTATTGAAAAAAAAGCGGGCAGGGATTCGGTTAAAGTCGTTGATGGGTCGGCATTTTACGAATGCGGAGCGAACGGAAGGAACAAGATGCTTGTCAGAAAGATATGTTCAAAATATTTTTCAGCTGACGTCGAAACCCTATCTCTGGTTGATTATTCGAATATGCTCAGGAAATCCCCTTCGTTTGCCATTCATCATGAAAACAACAGATATGAGCGCGGGATGCGTCTTGGGGATCATGCGGAGATTTTTTCGGGTTGTCAGCATACGGCTGATGCGTTTGTAAAAAAAAGCTTGATATCGGAAAATCCATCACAATTCAAATTGCTTTCGCCGGGTGACATTCATGACGGATTCATATTACGGGAAACGCTTGCGAATGCGAAGGATTGCTGCGATATGGCGAAATATGAGAAGTACGCATTGCGTTGCAACGATATTGTCATTTGCGTTAAATCCTCAAAGGTCAAGGCGGCGATTGTGGATTGGCATCCGGAAGAGCGCGTCATCGCAATAGGTGGAATGCTTGTAATCAGGATGATTGACGGCAGTGGGGTGGATCCATGGTATCTTAGGATGTTTTTGGATTCGGATAAGGGCAGGCAGGCGCTTTCTGCGGTTATTTCGGAAAATGGATCGGTTTTCGCAAGTTCGGATGATTTGAAGGATATTGAGGTGCCATTTGCCGGTTTGGACAAGCAAGTCAGAATTGCGAAGGCATACGAGCGGAAATCACGCAGGGCATTCAAATGCCGAATGGAAGCCCTGCGATTGGAAAACGAAATGAGATCAATGAGCGATAATGCTTTCGGGTGATTTCAGATGGCTTTTCTTCTGAAAATGCGCTTTTGACAGACCGCATATCCGTTTAATATCATTACTATTATGACATAGCGATGCCGGATATGTGACTCAAGATGGCGTTCTGACAGGGCTCTCGCTCGGATCGAAGGCCAGAGTTGTGGCTTCAGTAGGTGAGGATGTTTCGACAGAGATTCCGTTTAAGGTGAAGGGCGATGAGGTGGTCATACAGGCTGAATCATCTGGTTCTGATGTGCCTTCCGTATTCACTGGAGCTGCCGATCACTTCAATATAGTTACTAGCGATTTTGCGGATGTGGTATCATGCGAGTCTTCGGATGAGAACCTTATTACCGTTTCCGTGGCTGATGCGGGAATTACGGTGAATGTGGTGGCAGCGTCGGATTCCGTAGGAAAGGCAGTGACCATAACGATATCGCTTGCCGGAGGAGCCACGCAAACCATAGAGATTGTGATAGGCCATGAGACGCCGCTGCTTGGAATCGCTGCGAAAAATAATGGTCAGACCATAACCGGCGCTACAATGATTCTTGGAGATGCAACATACAATGCTGCGCATGCGCTTGATTTGTCATATGTCACAGAGCCGTCTGACGCCACTTACGGAAATGCGACATGGTCATCCGCAAATCCGGAAGTTGCTAGAGTTGATGCCGCATCGGGTGTCGTAACGGCAGTTGGAACCGGAACGGCTACGATCAAGGTAACATCTGTCAAGTATCCTGAAATCAGCGCTCCGGTTGAAGTGACGGTACGCAATCCGATCATAGCGGTTCATGCATGGGATGGTTCCAAATGGGCTAAGATCAAGGAAGTCTCCGCCGCATGGGGGTCAGCGCTGTCTGAAGCGTTGTCATCCGAATCGGCAGCGAATGTGACATTAACCGTCGGTGATGACAGCGTTCCGTATGTTTTCGAAGGCTGGTCTGTTGCCGTCCCTGAAGCGAATTCGGATCCTTCTTCATATGAACCGGCAGGTTTGACCCAGCAGGATGTTTTGGATTCGGACGGAAAGGCCGTGTACGCAACCTATAATCTCGAATCTTATGAGGTTTCCTTCAAGAAATGGAATCCGAACAAGGAAGGCGGCGCAGGCTGTGATGATTACGATCCCGGCAACAGCCAAACATATGAATGGGGTCAGGAATACGTCGCTCCGACTCAACCAGAGCCTGGAATGATTGGAACCTTCTTCTTCTCTGGATGGGGTGCCTTTGATGTAGCTCCTGAAAGCTATGAGACTGCCGCGCTGACTGATGACAATGCGTATAGCGTTCGCGAGGAGAATTCGATTGCGGTCAAATCCGCCGTTACGCTTTACTCCTGCTATGAGGATCAGGCTCTTCCCGGTGTGTTCTCCTTGGGAGTAGAGGGCAATAAGACTAAAAAGGTTAGGTTTTCCAGGGGTGGTCTGACAAACGACTGCATCTATGATGGTGACCATAATCCTATCGGGCGCACATGGCGTTTTATGCCGAAGCAGTACCAATACGATTATGATTATGGCACAAGAGGATGCAATTTGCTGACCTGGTCATGCGAAAAAACCCAATTCGGAACAACTAACAGTCCTAGCCTGGAGGATGACGACAGCTTTGTCGATTGGGGGCATGGCTTTCGGAGACGGCTCCGTATGGGAGTCGCTGACTCTTGATGAATGGCAGTATC
>CADBSO010000144.1 GCA_902797395.1 uncultured Spirochaetales bacterium | reverse complement strand
CGCGCTTTGGGGCGAAAAGCCTAATGCAGGATAAGGCTTCGTGCCTATCCAAATGGCTTTGCGACCCAAAGCGCGCATATGCGGCGCACATCCGGCGATTGGATATGGCAGAATAAATGTATTCGGACATAGCCAATGCTGTTCAAACCCTGCCACATTTTGTATCTCATCTATGAACAAATATTTTGTTCCTTTTATGCCTCGGCTGTTCACATCTGTCAGATCATCAAGCCGTTGGGGAGTGTCAACATCATGGTATCGCCTCTTGTCAAGATTGAAATACAGAATGTTCTCCGGCTTCACACCACATTCCATAAGTTCCTGAATCACAAGGTTCATTAAAGACGACTTACCGCACCTTCTCACACCTGTCAGAACCTTTATGACCTCACATTCGTTGTAGAATCCGCGCATCTTCCTAAGATATCTCTCACGCTTATATAAGTCCTTCCTTATTTCTATCTCCACCAGCAAACCCCATTTTATCTTGTTCTTATGCCATTTAACGGGGTATTTATCAAGCTAAGAGGGCAGATTTTAAAATAACGCATTTTTTACCCCCTTAAATGCTCGGAAATCAAACGGTTGCTCCTGGAATGGCAAGGCATCTGAACAACGCCCTGATTTAAAATAGGCTTCGCATCATCTTGAAATGAGTTTTAAAAACCTCGGAAAAACATTAACCACTGGGTTCATTTCCTTTATCGTTCAGCACTCTGAAAATATCATTAGTCCTGCCATCATTCTAGAAACACCGAATGCAATTCGCAAGCATAAATCCTTACTAGGAAAAATTCAAGCGCCATAAAGCATGTCCTGAGATTCATCTCGCTGAATATGCAGTCCTAATCATCCGCTTTCTCATCGCATTCGGACAATATCCTATACGCCTGCTCATAAAGCTTCATCTTCTCCCTATGCCCATCACTTATCTCAGTCATGCGAGTAGCATCCATATTATGCTGCAAATCAGCCATCTTGACCCTTCTGGCAATTCTGTTAACTTTGATTACATTTACGTAATCAAGATAAGGAACGCCGGATTCGTGCGTCATCACCCTCACTGCCTCGCAAACTTCCTGCGGAAACCCTTGCTTCCGCAAATCCTCAATCGTGACTTCAGTGTCCTCAACCACATCATGAAGCAAGGCAACGCATACGCTGCTTTCGTCCTTCATATGAGAAGCGACTTCATAAGGATGGAATACATACGGCACGCCCGATTTGTCCTCCTGCCCCTTATGAGCTTCAAACGATAATTTCAATGCTTTCCTTGTAAGATCCGTGTAAATCATGATTTACCTCCCAAACGCACGCATGCATATATGCAAAGCATTTCCAAAAATATAGAATTTTCTCAAGTGCGCTTCTGAAAACCTGCTGTCCGTAAAGCGTCTGTGGACTTCAGAGGCAGAAAGCCGCCTGAAAAACATGGCGAAATCGGACTCTGAGTTTTTTAGAAGCGCCCTCAAGATAGCGCTTCCCTTATTCTTGCGAGCGAAGACCTGTATTTTTCAGGAATGCCGGCGTCCGCAACTTTTTCAAGAACACAAGGATCAAGATGAACATGATAATAGCCGCGCCGCATCATCATCTTCAAATCACATTCTCCCGGTTCCAGATTGTAAGACTTCGCAAACTTGAGCCTCGCGTCATCCGAAACGACATAATCGCATTTCAGGATGTTTGCCGTTATCAGATCATCACTCCAATCCTGACCCGCCACACCGGAATCGCTTTCGGATGAAACGACATGCATTCGTCCTGTCCGAACAGATCTGACGACATCGCCCTTTTTGAATATTCCGGGCAAATCAAGCCAGCTTGCCCAAAACCAAGGACACCGCGCGCCGGTTTTTCCATCTTCCTCGCAATTCATGGATCTACGCTTTTCAGCAGGTGAAAACTCCGGATCTTTGAGATGCGAACGACCAAAACTGTCCTCAACTCTTTCGGAAGGACAACGCTTCATAATCTTCAATGCCTTTTTTATAGCATGCCTGCACCTGCCATCACGAACGAATCCGTCCCGCAGCATAAAGCGAAAATAGCGCATCTTCTCGTGTTTTGCGGGAGCATATGAAAAAGCAACCGTAAAGCATTGCCGCCAATCCCATGACGGAGGATTCTTCAGAAGATATTCGCGCATGTCCTTGGACGGAATATAACGCACTGCCTCGCTCACCACGTATTCCGCCTGTGCCTTAGGATCCGCTTCATCCCAATCCTCCATGCTGTTATCTATGACATAGCCTTCACGCATCACATATCTTCCCGAAGGCGTGGATTCACCCGGCTCGAGGAATTTAACAAGCTTTTCCTCTTCGATCTCCTCCTGCGTCATACGATAAACAAGGTTTCCGTTCCTGTCAACAATGGTTTTTCCCATGCTTCCTCCCATCCATATCAAAGATATTGGCTATGTCCGAAAGTTTGACTGGCAGGACAGAGCCGCAGAGCCGGAGAGGTGCTGGAGAGGCGCGCTTTGGGGCGAAAGGCCTAATGCGGGATAAGGCTTCATATCTTGCGTTGCTGCG
>CADBSO010000143.1 GCA_902797395.1 uncultured Spirochaetales bacterium | reverse complement strand
GAACCCGCATCCGGAAGAAGAAGGACCGTGAATATAGTCACAACAATCGGAAAGATTATCTTCTCGGTTTGAGAAACCTGCCTCAATTCCGTCATTCTGACCTTCCGCTCTTTTTCCGTCGTGAGCAACCTCATGATCGGCGGCTGGATTATCGGAACCAAGGCCATATACGAATATGCGGCAATAGCTATCGCGCCAAGAAGATGCGGTGCGAGCTTCGTGGTAAGGAACAAGGCCGTAGGACCATCCGCCCCCCCTATGATTCCGATTGATGCGGCTTCCTTTCCCGTGAATCCGAGAAGAATCGCACCTATGAAAGTGATAAAAATCCCAAGCTGAGCAGCCGCACCCATCAAAAGCGATCTGGGATTGGCAAGCAGCGGTCCGAAATCAGTTCCAGCGCCTATGCACAGGAATATCAGCGGAGGATATATGCCAAGATTGGTCCCTTGGAAAAGATAATATATCAATCCGCCTTTTGTAAGCCCGGCCCATTCTCCGAAAGTCAGGCTTCCGACCGTCCTTGCTCCGGGTATTATGGCTTCAGGAAGGACAAAGCCCGGATTGAGAAGATCGGACATCTTCAACGTTTCAAACGCCTCATACATATGGGTATTCAAACCGGCCCCCGGAAGATTGGCCATAAGCATTCCGAATGCTATAGGGATCATCAGATACGGCTCATACCCCTTCTTCACACCCAAATACAGGAAAAAACACGCCAGGCAGATCATTATCAGCTCGCCCGGAACATAGACCCCTCCTGCAATATGAGTGGACAGCGTGAAAAGCTTGGAGAAACCGGAATTCCTCCAAAAATTCATTAGAATCTCACCCATAAGACAATCATCCCTACCTTATGGTGCAAAGAACATCTCCGGATCCGACACGCTGGCCATCCTGAACATTCACGCTATCAATGATTCCATCCGAAGGCGCAAACACCTCGTTCTCCATTTTCAGAGCCTCTATCTTAAGAAGCACATCACCCTTCTTCACGGAATCCCCCGGTTTGACCGCCAATCCAAGTATCACGCCCTGAAGCGGCGCCTTGACGGGAGTGCCACTCCCTGATGATGCCGAAACGGCCTGAGATGACACGGCAGGCGCCGGAGCAGCAGAACCGGCCGGCCTTGACGCAGCCGTCATCTCCTGAGGATAATCGGTCATCTCCTCCACTTCAACCTGGTATTCCCTACCTTCGACCTTCACTTTGTAAAGCTTATAGCTCATAACATTCACTCCTTGGTTATTTTATGCTTTTTATTTTGTATTTCCTACCCTTTTCGTACGCATCTATAACGGAACCTATTATCGCTGCAGTCATAGGATCAACTCCATTGGCCGCAGAAGCGCTGCGGCTCGAACCGTCGGATTCCAGCGGCTTGGATGCCGCAGGCGCGCTTTTTCTCAGCGAGAGCGCCTTCACAGTCAAATCGATAAGATACGAAATGACAAGCAGCACAAAGAAAACAGCCATTATCGAAAAAACAGAAATGAAAAGAGAGTCACTCAATGTGATTATCTTACTAGAATACATATTACACACCCCAATCCCGATTCTCAAGATAAGAACCGGATGTCATGTTCAATTCAGATGCGGACAACCTGACCGCCCATCGCCCATCCGCCTATAGCGGCATATTGCCATGCTTTCTAACGGACTTTTCGGAATCCGCGGAAGAAAGCATCCTCAACGCATTCACTATGCGAACGCGCGTATCCCGCATATCGATGATCTCATCAACATACCCCTTTCTGGACGCGGCAACCGGATTCATGAAAGCCTCAGAATATTCGGCTATCCTTTCCTCTCTCAGCTTGTCAGGCTCGCTTGAGGATTTGATCTCCTTGGAATAAAGGACATCAACAGCACCCTCGGCACCCATAACAGCTATTTGCGCATCCGGATAAGCATAAACAATATCAGCTCCGAGATGTTTCGAACACATCGCTATATATGCCCCGCCAAAGGCCTTCCTCATAATAAGCGTAATCTTGGGAACAGTGCTTTCCGAATAGGCGTAAAGCATCTTCGCACCATGCCTGATTATGCCATCATGCTCCGATTTGCTTCCCGGCATATATCCTGGGACATCAACCAATGTGACCAACGGAATGCCGTAGCAATCGCAAAACCTGATGAATCTTGCAGCCTTGCAAGACGAATTTATGTCCAGAGTACCAGCAAGAAACGAAGGATTGTTGGCTACAATACCTACAGTTCTACCATCTATTCTAGCAAATCCAGTGAAAATGTTCAAAGCAAAATTCCTGAATATCTCCAGATATTCCCCGCCATCCGCTATCTCGCCGACAATCCTTCTCACATCATAGGGCTTCTTCATCGTATCCGGTATTATATCGCGTATGTTCGGCGTCCGCATTCCCTCGGCCTCGGATTCGGATGCAAGCGCAACGCACCGCTGAACCGCGCTCGCATCACATATGTACGAAAGAAGCTTTCTCACCTCGGCAAAACATGATTCCTCATCTTCACAATAGAAGCTGCTTGCTCCGGATTCGAACGAATGAACCCTGGCACCGCCCAAATCCTCTGTGGAAACCTCCTCGCCCGTAACATCTCTGACCACCTTAGGCCCGGTCACGAACATATAAGATGTTTTGTCAACCATGAAAGTGAAGTCCATGAGCGCGGGAGAATACACTGCGCCGCCAGCGCAGGGCCCCAATATCACAGCTATCTGCGGTATGATACCGGAGGCATGGACATTGGCATTGAATATATCGCCAAACCCAGCCAAAGCATCAACCCCTTCCTGTATTCTCGCGCCGCCGGAATCTCCAATGAATACAAACGGGCATTTCGCGCGAACGGCAAGATCCATCGCCCGAACTATCTTCCTGGAATGCATGAGACCGAGAGTGCCGCCTTTTTGCGAAAAATCCTGACTGGCGACAACCACCCTTTTCCCGCCAACAAGCGCAAATCCCGTCATAACCGCATCCCGCGGGATATCCGCAGCATCACCAGAACCGAGGTTTCCAACGAAAGCGCCGATTTCCTGAAAGCTTCCGGAATCAACAAGCATGCCGATTCTTTCATGAAACGACATTCTGCCCTTCTGGTGCTGCTTCACTGCGCTCGAAGCAACGGCCTCATCCAGCGCCTTCCTGATATTATCTACCTTAACCGACATCGCAACATCCGCCTGCTAATCATTTTCCAGCAATTCCTGTATGAAATGCCTGTTGTCAAGCAGGGTATTCACGGAAAGGCCCAAATGCAAACGCATTATTATATTAGCGAAAAGATCGGTCACATCACTTTGAATGAACCATTCCTTTGAAAGAAGCTCATCCTCATGATAAACCGCATTTGTCCCGATTATCCTATAGAACACGCCTTCCCTATAGCTTCTCTCGAACTCCTCAACGGCATCGCCGTCAAAGAACGGAAGCGAAACGAGACATATTATCCTCTGCGCGCCGAACTTCTTGAGTTCCTTCATCGCATTCAGAATGGTGCCTCCCGTAGCGATCATGTCATCAGCGATTATCACATCCTTTCCATCGACATTCCCCAAAAGCTTGATGCTTTTGATATTGGTATGCCTCGAATCCCTGGAAACGATTGAGTAATCCCTCTCCTTGTAAAGCATCGCAAGCGGGCAATTCAACGTCGTAGCATAAAATTTGTTCCTTCCAACAGCACCGGAGTCCGGCGACACGACAACAACGTTTCCGGACTTTATGTCAATCACATCACGAAGCTTCATTATATTCTGATATGTGGAATGGAGATTCTCCAAATGAAGAAAATTACAGGCGTTTTCAATCTCTTTCGAATGTATGTCGAGCGTTATTATCCTTTTGACGCGGAGACTCTCAAAAAATCTCATGACCATGGCTGCAGTCAATGCCTCTCTTGAAGCCTTCTTATGCTGACGCGCATATGGGTATGTAGGCAAAACCAACGTAACGGACTCAGCTCCCGAAAGCGTCAATGCCTGAGTAATCGTGAAAATCATCATCAGATGATCATTGACCGTAAATTCCGACATATCGCTGTTGGGATCATTCAAATTAAGCTTCAGCACGCGACCGGTATTTGATACATCATAAATCACATATGCATGTACCCCTCTGACCGATTCGAGAATCTCAGCCTTAACTTCTCCGTTTTTGAACCGAGTGTATTTCAAATCGAGCATGAAGTTCGGAACAATATAACTCGGAATGCATTCCGGATCCGGAATATCCTTCGAATTCACATCATCAATAAGCGAAAGCTTCTCAAGCGCATCCTTTTCGTTCAGCGAATACTTCCACATGACTGCCTCGGAAATCTTCCTGAACCTGTTCTTATAAAGCTCGCCAAGACATTCGACGACTTTTCCCGTAAAATATTCGCTTCCCGGTCCGGAAACTATCCGAAGCTTTTGGGGTCTGTTCGTACTCATTCGAACCTCTCACAATAAAAAAAGCGCAAGACTTCCGCTTTTGACCACAAAAATCCTGCGCTAAGCTTTGAAAACGTCTCCGAAACCCGCCACGCGAATGCGGGCGGATTTCGAAAAAACGATTCCAATGATCGACGCCTTTCAAGCATGAAAACCCATTACATCATTCCCATGCCGCCACCCATTCCGGGGTTGCCGGCAGGTGCTGGCTCCGGAGCGGGGATATCAGTGATCGCACATTCGGAGGATATGATGAGCTCCGCTATGGAAGCCGCCTTTTCAAGAGCGATTCTCGTAACCTTCACAGGATCGATTATGCCCTCCTTCATCATATCGTCAACCCACGCGTTCTTGGAAGCGTCGTAACCGGAACCGTTCTTACCGTTCTTGCACTTCTCGGCAACAACAGCGCCATCCACTCCAGCATTCTCTGCGATCTGCCTTATGGGCTCCTCAATAGCGCGGACTATGATATTGTATCCGGTCTTCTCATCATCATTAAGGGAGGACAGGTTCTTCTTCTTCAATGCGTTCACAGCCTGGCAGAGCGCCACTCCGCCTCCAGGTATGATGCCCTCGGCTATAGCCGCTCTCGTGGCGTTCAGAGCATCCTCAACCCTATCCTTCTTCTCCTTAAGCTCCACTTCCGTCGCCGCTCCAACATTAATGACGGCAACACCTCCGGAAAGCTTTGCGAGCCTCTCCTGAAGCTTTTCCTTATCATAATCGCTGGTCGTCTTCTCGATCTGCTTCTTGATCTCCTCTATCCTGTCCTTTATGGATGCGGACTTGCCTGCGCCATTGATTATCGTGGTATTATCCTTATCAACCTTAATGCTCTTGGCTTTTCCAAGGTTCTCAATGCCAGCGGTTTCCAAAGTCATTCCAAGCTCTTCGGAAATCAAGGTTCCACCTGTAAGAATAGCTATATCCTCAAGCATCGCCTTCCTTCTGTCACCGAATCCCGGAGCCTTGACAGCAACCGTATTCAAAGTTCCCCTGACGGTATTGATCACAAGCGTGGTAAGCGCTTCGCCATCAACATCCTCAGCGATTATAAGCAACGGCTTTCCGGTCTCGGCAACCTTCTCAAGAAGCGGAAGAAGCTCCTTCATGCTGGAGATCTTCTTATCATATATGAGAATGAACGGATCCGAAAGATTGCACTCCATATTCTCCCTATCAGTGCAGAAATACGCGCTGAGATAACCCCTATCGAACTGCATCCCCTCAACATAATCCGTTGTCGTCTCTATGGTCTTGGATTCCTCTATCGTGATAACGCCGTCCTTGCCGACCTTGCTCATGGCTCCGGCAATCTCCTCGCCTATCACCCTATCGTTGTTTGCTGAAATCGAAGCAACAGAAGTTATGTCATCCTTACCCTTGACCTGCTTGGCAAGCTTCTTCAATTCGGCAACAGCATCCGCAACAGCCTTGTCGATTCCCTTCCTCAAATCCATCGGATTGACTCCAGACGAGACGCCCTTGATGCCTTCCCTGATAATCGCCCATGCAAGAACAGTAGCGGTCGTAGTGCCATCTCCTGCGATGTCATTTGTCTTCGATGCAACCTCCCTGAGAAGCTGCGCGCCCATATTCTCATACGGATCCTCAAGCTCGATTTCACGAGCAACCGTCACTCCATCCTTGGTAATCGACGGAGCGCCGTATTTCTTGTCAAGAAGGACAGTCCTGCCCTTCGGACCAAGCGTAACCATAACAGCCTTGGAGATCTTCTCCACGCCCTTCACGAGTGCCTTTCTGGCTTCCTCTGAAAACAACAACTGCTTTGCCATATATACCCTCTTTTAAATTGTATAGCGTCTTTCCGAAAACCCAGCTGATCACATGAAACCGCTTGCTTTGCGCGCAAGCCGCCATCCATGCGACATCATACGCCGCATCACCGCGCATATTCCCGCAATACGAACCCTAAAGCCCATGATGATGTAATTGTATCGGCATCGAGTCTTCTGATGCTTTTTATTATTATATGCTATTTGCTTTTTTTTGCAAAAATGCTATGCCTCGGAACAGTAAGTCAGCCAACAACCCATAATCGCACAGGTCTTGCGCGCATATCCGCTTTGAAAAAAGACGAACAATGAGATATGCTATTCACCATGAACAATGACGAATACAAGGAAAATCTTCTCACAACAATAACCACGCTTGGAAACGAACTGGATCTGGCCGCATTCTTCAAAGAGCTGCTCAGCGAAAGCGAGATTTCCGACATAGTCTCCAGATGGGCGATTTTCAATGAGGTCAGGCAATGCACGCCACAACGCAAAATAGCCGAAAAATACCAGATATCGCTTGCAAAAGTGAATAAGTTCGGAAAGGTGCTGCAACTTGAAAACGGATTCATCAGGAAGATGCTCGATCGCAAATACGATGAGACCTCGCTATGAAGGAAACGATTCCCGAAAACCGGAAAAGCTACGAGAGCAAGGAGACGGCCGAACGCTACAGCGAATTCGCCGAAAAAGGATTATTCGAATATGAAATTGCTGTTGTAAAACGGTTCTTCGCGCCGGGAATGACTGTTCTTGACATCGGATGCGGGACAGGAAGAACTACCGGACCGCTATGCGAAATGGGAATCGACGCGATAGGAATAGACTTCTCATCAGCAATGATTGCGAAAGCAAGGCAAACACATCCGAGCGTCAACTTCATGCGATGCGACGCGAAGGACCTCTCCCCTTTCCCGAACGAAAGCGCTGACGGCATCCTATTCAGCCTGAACGGACTAGCGCTTTTGACGCCAAATGAAAAGGAAACCGCATTGAAGGAATTTTTCAGAGTGCTGAAACCTGGCGGAGCATTTGTGTTTTGCATCCCTCCGCTCAATATCAAGGAAGGATATTTCAAAAGCAAGGCGGAATCGCTCGGACTTGATATCTCCAACTATTACGACAGAATCCGAATCGGCGATGAGACATACAACGACAACGGAAGCGCCGTCAGCATCAGCATCCCATTCGAATGCGACATGATGACAATGTTGGAATCCTGCGGGTTTGAAATCGCGCTGAAGGAATCAAGTTTGTCCATTATTAAGGAAAATCCGGAAAATCTCAACGAAACCATTGTCTGGGTCGCAACAAAAGCCTCCGATTTCATGTTTTCGGATATGCCTTGAAACCGCTCATACCCTCATAAGCCTGACCATCTTCTCAACGGCTTTTCTGCTCAATCCCGTCTTAGTGCAAATGGAGTCGATATCATCCGATAACAGCTCATCGGCGCTGGAATAGCTTTCGCATATGGCCTTAGCCCTCTTATCGCCTATTCCTGAAAACGATTTCAGAAATTTCAGAAAATCGCCATCATTCTCCCTCTCCCTCACACGAATCGGCGCATCACATGGCGAATCGGAATACGAGAATCGGTCCGCATCGGGAGAAACATCATCAAAATCATCAATCCCGTCAAAATCATCGGTCTCCTCCAATTCATCGGATTCATCAGACCGATCCTCCGCTCCGCGCGACGAGAGATTCTTTTTCCTCATGTATTTCTCATATGAATCCCTAGCGTTCATTCGCGCAAGCTCAAGTATCCTGAAATCCTTTTTCGATCTCGCATCGGACACCAAAATGTCTTTGAGATTCTTGCTGAAATATTCGCTTAAAAGCTCGCGATCGTATTCCCCTGCAAATTCTATCCTATCTGGAACCTCATCAGAGCTCGTGTAATACTGCATGAGAAAATCAAAAAAGACATCCTCTTCCCGAGCTAGCGTTCTCGACCAATAGCTGGCAGCGCCAAGAAGGTTCGAATTCCTATACTGCATTATATATATGAACACAAGATCATCCTTCTTGTACGCCCCTATGTAATCTATATCCTTTTTTTCCGATATGTTCCCTACGGATTGCAAAGACTGGAACTTATCTATCACATCAAGCTTGCGCTTCTCAATCAAAGCGTTCTCAAAGTCCATCTCCTTGGAAAAGCCGTTCATGCGCTTTTCAATCAATTTGCGCATGTCATCCGAGTCCCCATTCAAAAAACGCTCGATCCTATTGATCTGCTTCCTATATTCGGCCGCATCATAATCCTGAAAACACGGACCAGGGCATTTCCCTATATGATAATACAGACACGGGCTCTGCAGCTTTCTGAACCTTTTGCAGCGCCTGTATTGGAAATTCGACTCGACAATCTGAAGAAAGACATCAAGATCCTCGGATTTCGGATATGGTCCGAAATACTTCCCGCCATCCTGCGTCTTGCGCCTGGTTTTCAATATCTTCGGGTAATCCTCATTTGTGATCTTCAGCATGGCATAGGTCTTGTCATCCTTCAAATCTATATTATAATGAGGCTTGTGCTTTTTTATGAGGTTGTTTTCCAGAATAAGCGCCTCGTATTCGCTGGAAGTAATTATATAATCAATGGAATCGATATGGGTAAGAAGCGCATTCGTCTTCTGATTCTGTTCCTTAAGAAAATAATCGGAGACTCTGCGGCGCAGGACCTTGGCCTTGCCTACGTATATTATCCTGCCCTTATCATTACGCATTATATAGACGCCGCTGCTTTTCGGAAACTTTCGAACGGATTCCAGCAATTCGGCAAGTTTTTCCCTCATTTGCAAAATCCAGAGCGCTATTCGTCTTCAGTTACCGCTATATCAGCCTTTTCAAACCCGTCCCCAGCCTTATTCAGCTTATTTATCTCACCGCTGAAATCATCAAGTTTCCTTTTCAGAAACACAGAGAGCGCTTGCCCTTCCTTAAACAGCACTATGCTCTCGGAAAGCGGAACATTACCCGTACTGAGCCGATCAACAATATCCTCGAATCTTTTGATTCCTTCCTCATAGCTCATTTCCGCTTTTTTGCTTTCATCAGTTTTTTTAGCCGGCATCACTTACCTCGCTTATCCTTGCGCTAACGCTTTTCTCGTTTTTAAATGTTATCCTATACCTTCCATCGCCAGAGATATCCTGAGGGCATGAAACAATTTTCCCGTCCTGTCCGCTGATTATGGAATAGCCCCTATCGAGAACCCCAAAAGGCGATACAAGTTCAAGCTGCCTCACGAGCGATTCGAAATGCTTGTTGCAATTCTCCACAACAGCAGCCATAGACAGCTCCAGTTTATCATCGAGCCGATCGATCCTATTGGATTGAGCAGCCGCAAACCGGCCCGCAAGCAAATCAAGATCACGCTGAAGATTCGCCAGCCTCATATTATGATACGATGCAACATCAGCAATGGCATGTTTCAATTTCAAAGCACATTCCTTAAGCCGATTCGATTGCCTTTCGCAAAATCCGGAAAGAACGGCATCGAATCTGGCTTTTTTGGATTCATATCTGTTTTCCTGCCCGAACATCATCTGCTTCATGGAATTAAGCATATGCTTCACGCCCGCATCCAATTTGCTCCTGATTTCAGATATTTCCCCCAAACACAATTCCACAGCCTGCGTAGGTGTGGAAGCCCTGCGATCAGCAACGAAATCGCATAACGGCTCATCCGTTTCATGGCCTATCGATGAAATGACAGGCAACCTGCTCTCATACATGCTCCTGACAATCGATTCGGATGAAAACGGAAGCAGATCCTCAAAGCTTCCCCCGCCGCGAGCGACTATTAAAACCGAATTGTCAAACCGCACATCATGCAAGCCGTGAGCGGATCCGCCGTTGTTTTCACAATCTCCGACAATAATATTAGCAAGAGATATCATTTCAGATACCGTGCGCTCGCATTCCGACCCTTGAACAACCGCAGGAAGAATATGCACACTCACCCCGGCATTACGTATGTTCCGCGTCTTGATTATGTCACGAATAACTGCGCCTTGCGCGGAAGTGACTACAAAAATATTCCTCACCAGCAATGGAATCCGCTTCTTCGCTTTTGCAAAATAAGTGCTTCTCCACTTTTCCTTCAATTGGCGCAACCGCTCCAAAATCTCCCCGATCCCGTATTTGCGCATCATATCCGCCCTAAGTGAAAATTTTCCGGATTTCTGATATATGTCGCCTCTTCCGCGCAAAAGCACGTCATCCCCGACCTTCGGCTCAAAGCCAATGCTCCTGAGATGGTTCGAGAACATCACCACCTCTAAAGACGACTCATTATCCTTTATCGTAAAGTAAGCAGCTGAAGGATATGCATTGTACTTGCTTATTTCCCCGCGCACATAAAAACAGCCCGAAACTCCAGCAACCAAATTGGAATAATAGCGATTAAACTCGGAGACGGTGCAAATATCCTCTTCATCAGTCATTTCGTACCATCAATCGTTTGTTGTCCGAACACAACATTGAACAGTCGCACTCGGATGCCTCAAGCTCGCAAAAGGCGCTTTTGAAGACCTGCTGTTCGCGAAAAAGCCGGCATAAAAGCGCGTTTCGAAACGAAAAGCCTGATGCAACAAATCCTGCTGCCTGTCCATCCGAACTGCTTTTCAGCCTGAAACGCGCATATTCGATGCGTGCCCGGTCATAGCCAGGATTTCAAAAACGCCCCAATGCTATTTTACAAATCTAGTTCCGATCTTATCACTATATACGGCATCCGCAATATGCTTCGGATCGGTTATTATGCCGATGTTGCCGGTATTCCTGACAAAATCAACCATTGCCTGAACCTTCGGAAGCATGCTTCCTTTTCCGAATTGATTCTCGCCTATGTATTTCTCTGCCTGCGCAATCGTAAGAACATCAAGCTCGGTCTGATCAGGCTTGCCGAAATTGATGCATGCCTTGGGAACAGCTGTGGAAACCACAAACATATCAGCATTGAGCCTCTTCGCAAGAAGACATGTCGCAAGATCCTTGTCTATGACAGCTTCGCAACCAGCAAGATCGCCCTTTTCATCCCTTATAACCGGAACTCCGCCGCCTCCGACGGCGATCGTGATTATATTGGAATCTATCAGGGACTTGATGACATTATATTCGACGATATCATACGGTTTCGGTGAGGGAACAACCCTCCTGTATCCGCGGTTGGCATCTTCGGTGACTACCCATCCTTCCTTCTTGACCTGCTTTTCAGCCTCGTCCTTGGTCATGAAGCTTCCTATTGGTTTAGCCGGGTTTTCAAAAGCGGGATCGTTCTTATCAACCTCGACCTGCGTGACAACAGTAACGACATCCCTTTTTATGCCTTCCTTGGCAAGCTCATTGCAAATCGCCATCTGAATCTGATATCCTATCGACCCCTGCGTATCAGCAACACATGAATCAAGCGGGACGGAATGAAGTATTGTCTTAGCATACTCAGCCCTTCTGAGTATGAAACCGACCTGAGGCCCATTGCCGTGTGTTATAACAACATTATGGCCGTCTTTGATAAGCTTGATTATCGGCCTGATCGACTCTCTTGCCGTATCATACTGCGACTTGACGCTAATGTTTTTCGAATCAGTGATCAGCGAATTTCCGCCAATAGCCACAACAATAAGTTTCTTATCCATATTATCCTCCTATCTCCCTTTGCTGAAGCGAGCCAGAACAGCATCCTCGCTGTTGTCAATCGAAGCGGGCATCTTCACAGCCTTATCAAAAACCTTCATATCCTTGAAAGCCGTGCCGGTAAGAAGGCAAAGGACATTAACATCCTTGCCGAATTTCTCCACGAGACTATCCCTATCCTTAAGCAAGCCGGCATAAGATGCGGACGCCGCCGGCTCGGCGAATACGCCGCAATCCCTAGCAAGAGCAAGCTGAGCGGCTTTTATCTCATTATCGCTAACCTGAACGCACCATCCTTCGCTCTCCCTAATCCTCATAACAGCTTGCCTTCCGGCTGCAGGAGAAGCGACGCTGATGCTATCCGCAATAGTTGTAGCCGCATCGAGATTAAGAAACTTTCCGGTCTCAAACGCTTGGGCTATAGCATTGCTCGCGGTGCTCTGCACGGCAACTATATGCGGTAGATGGTCAATCATTCCGGCATCCCTCAAATCAACAAAGCCCTTTGCCACGCCGGAAATGATGCACCCATCCCCAACAGGAACGTACACCACATCAGGAACCTTTTTGCCCATCTGGTTATAAAGCTCGATGCTTACGCTCTTCTTGCCTTCTATGGTTATGGGGTTGTATGCTGTGTTCCTGTTGATTCCACCGAAATTTTTAGTATAGCATATGGAAAGAGCAAACGCATCATCGTAAGTCCCTTTCACTGGGACAACAGTCGCTCCATAAAGTATGGATTGCATCAGCTTGTTCACCGGGGCCTTCTCCGGAACAAACAAAACTATCTCCATTCCGTATGCCGCGCCTATGGCACTCATCGCAGCTCCGGCATTTCCAGTGGATGCCAAAGCGATTTTCTTCTGTTTGAAAGCCTGGGCTTGCGCGATAACCGCCTGAGATGCCCTGTCTTTGAACGAACCGGACAAAAGCTGGCAGTCAAGCTTGAATGAAAGGTTTTTAAGCCCAAGCTTCTTAGATGCGCCAAGCGGTTTCACTATTGGCGTAAGAGCAACCGGAAACGGCTTGTCATCCTTCAACCTGTAAGGAAAAAAATCCTGAGGCTTCAGATTCCTCTTGCCGGCCAAAGCCCTGAGCTCGCCCTCGTCGAAAACAACATTGAGATTTCCAAACCTGAACTCCTTGTCATTGTTTTTTGACTCGCATTTCGGACAAGTGTATCTTATCTCATCAGACGAATATTCCGCACCGCAATCATTGCAGACATATTTGAAATTCATTTGCATGTTCTCCGTTGAAAAACGGACGCCACCGGAACTCCGATGAACGTCCGATTAGAAGTCATGATGCTTTCGCATCAATCATTTGCTTGCAACCTCGTCGTTGAACTCCTCAATGAGCTTGTCGATCTTCTCCATATTCGCAGGAATCTGCTTCCAATACTCAGGATCATACCACTGCGCCTTGATTTCATCGTATGTCTTGCCCTGCTGCTCAACCCAAGTATAATATTTGAGGTTGTGAACCCTAAGCCTGTCATAATAGCCGAGTTCAAGAGCATTATCTATGCTCTGATGCAGAAGAGCGCCCGAATGAACCCTAGCCGCCTCGACATCCGTGAACTTGCCCTGCTTCTGATCAAGCTCCTTAAGCCTTGACGCATACATCACCGAGCTATCAGTAAGAATCGTGAACACCACATCCTTTTCGGTAAGCTCATAATATTTCGCAAGCTTTATGGCTCCAAGCATATTCCCGATTCCGGATATTCCGCAAAGCTCAAAATCCTTTATCGCAGCATCACTCAATCCGATGCTCTTAAGATATGCCTTGCCTTCCGGCTCATTGAAGAGCCTGTAAGTATCCATGCAGTCCTGATCGTCTATGGCAACAATCATATCGGTATTCCTGACATTATGGATCCATGGAACATGCTTATCACCGATTCCTTCGATCCTATGGCCGCCGAATCCGTTTCTCAAAAGCGTCGGACATTGCAAAGCCTCACCAGCAGCAATCTTGATCCACGGAAGCTCGTCCTTGAGGTGATCTCCCGCCGCCAGGGTTCCGCCGGAGCCTGTGGAGGAGACATACCCCTTGACATTCTCCGGCTTGATCTTAAGCTTCCTTGTAACCTCAAGAATCGCCGAACCGGTAACCTGATAATGCCACAGATAATTCTCGAACTGCTCGAACTGATTGAATATCACGATATGAGCGCCCCTTTCAGCATCGAGCTCATGGCATTTGTCGAATATTTCCTTCACATTCGATTCGCAACCCGGAGTAGCGATTATCTCGCCGGCAACGGTTTTAAGCCAATTGAATCTCTCCTGAGACATTTCCTCGGGAAGAATCGCTATGGAAGAGCAACCGAGAAGAGCGCTGTTGTATGCGCCGCCCCTGCAATAATTGCCTGTAGACGGCCAAACCGCTTGCTGATCAACCGAATCGAAATTTCCCGTCACAAGCGCAGGCGCCAAACAGCTGTATGTCGCTCCAACCTTATGAACTCCGCATGGAAACCATTTTCCGGCCAAAGCGATTATTCTCGCCTTGGTGCCTGTGATTTCCTTTGGTATCTCAACAAAATTCACATCCTTGAAACCGCCGCCCCTCTCTATGGGCTCGTTGTGCCATGTGATCCTGAAAAGGTTGACCGGATCAACATCCCAAAGCCCCGTCTTGGCGAGCTTCTTCTTGATATCTGCCGGTGTGGTCTGCGGATCGATCATATTCTTGAATGTCGGAAGGACGATTCCCTTCTCCTTGCAGCGAGCGATGTTCTTCGCCCTCGTCTTCTTGTTGATCTTAAGGTTGATAAGATTATAAGCCATAAATCCTCCGTTCCCGTCAAGGCGCGTTCAGCTGCAAATATGCCATGCAAGCGCGAACCGCATTGCCCTGCGCCTTACCTTCTACATTATAATTTTTTACCGCATTTTTCGCAATTGAATCCCGCAAGCGCAAAAAGACGTGTTCCGGCAAAAGCTAATCGCCCTTCGCCCTTGATGATGGCGCTTCGCTGCCTAACGCAAGCATGTCCTCCTTGCGCAACGGCAGGAATATCGTAAAACGGACGCCATCCCCATCGTGCCGATTCGATGCCTCTATTTCTCCGCCATGCATCCTGACTATCTTGTAGACATTGCTAAGGCCAAGTCCGGTGCCCTTGTCCTTCGTGGTGAAATAAGGCTTGAAGATCTTGTCGGCATCTTCCGGCCTGATTCCGCATCCTGTATCCTCAACGCTTATCGCAAGGCTATTATATTGCCTGGCTGCCAAAATGGATATCTCACGCCTGCCCTTCTTGTCCGCTATGGCTTCGATTGAATTCTTGACAAGATTCAATAAACACGAATACATCTGATCAAAATCGAACTCCACATACGGGAGCGGTCGCAAAATATCACAAGTCAGGCTGATGCCCCTCTGCTCCAAATCCGGCTTCACGAAACGAGCAAGTTCAGCGATGAGGTTTTCCGGATCCTGCAAAAGAGGCACTACCTGAAGCGGGCGCGATGAGAACAGGAAACCCTGCACAATGCCCTTTATCCTGTCTATCTCGGATTTTATGATTCCTATATGCTCAACGGCAAACGAATCGCCGGATCTCTCAGCTTTCCTTCTTATAAGATCCGCCTGAACCGAAATAGCAGACAGCGGATTGTTTATGTCATGCGCGAGAATCGATGAGATGCTGCTCACCGCCGCGAGACCTTCAAGTCTTTTCAGTTCCTGAAGCTGCTTTTTGGATTTTGAGATATCCCGCACCACGAAAGCAAACCCCTCATCAGAAAGCGCGAATCCCATCACTGATATGAAAAACCTCATTTGAGGAGCGCCTATGCAGAATTCCCCTTCGCAAGCAATCCTTTCAGATAACGATTTTGCAAAAAAACACCTAAGCTCATCATTCTGAACCGCTGAGTAGAAAGGCATGCTCGCCTTATCGACCTGACGATTGAGCAACATCACGAATTTGCGGTTGCAGCTAACAAGCCCCGCATCCTTGCCGACAGCCCCAACGCCACAGTCCAGATTCTCCAAAATCTCGCTGTACAAGTTCTTCTCATCGAGGATCTTCTTAAGGTATGCCTCTATTTCCTTAGGGCTGAGATAGGAAATCGATTCGACATTCGGTGACGGCATCATCCCTCCATTCGCTCACATACCAGCGAATCACTTGAAAAGATCAGAATTGCTGAAAAACCTTTGAACCCTTTCGTTCCTCGAATCGCAATCGAAGACATCTCCGGCTTTCCCGAAAAACACCATATCACCCTTATCCAGAAACAAGACGTCATCCGATACGAGCTTGGCGAAGTTTATGTCATGCGTCACAACCACAAGAGTGTTGTTCTCGTCATCCCTTATCTGCTTCACCAGCGCCGAAAGCTTCTTCACCATTTCCAAATCAAGAGCGCTTGTAGGCTCATCAAAAAACAAAACATCCGGCTTCAAGGCAAGCGATCTGGCGATCGCAACCCGTTGCGACTCACCTCCGGAAAGCATGCAAGGATACTTATCCGCCTTGTCCTTGAGCTGCACCCTTTCGAGCAGATCCAAGGCCACGGCCTCGGCCTCGCGCTTGCCATCGCGATTGGAATATCCCAACCCTTTGGAATGAGCGAACCTATATGCCAATGTCACATTATCCAATACCGTAAGATGCGGAAAAAGATTGAACGACTGGAAAACCAGCCCCACCTTGGAAAGAAGCAGCTTGTTCTGCTGCTTGCTCTCATTCAATTTCAATCCGCTTATGACGACATCACCGGAATCTGGCGTCTCCAATTGACATAATATCCTCAGCAATGTCGTCTTTCCGCTGCCGGATGGGCCTATCACCGTCAGGATCCTTCCCCTTTTCAAACTGAAGGAAACATCATTCAACGCCACCTGCTTTGAAAAGCATTTGCGCAGTCCGATCACCTCAATTATATTTTCGTTACCGTATTCCGAATTATCCCGCATATGAATGAAACCAATCAGATCTTATATCTGTCAAATCTTTTCTCAATCATCCAAAACACAAAAGCAACAACGCAGTTGAAGGCAAAATAAAACACCCCTGCCCATGCCACCGGCATTATGGACACTTCAGCCTGAGTCCTCTTCTGGGCGAATGTGAACAATTCCGCGATTCCGAGGGCGGATGCAAGAGCGGTATCCTTCACCAATGTCACGACTTCACCGGAAAATGCCGGAGTTATCCTCTTCACGATCTGCGGAACATACACATGGAAAAACGAGAATGTCTTTGAAAGGCCAAGAATCTTGCATGCCTCGAATTGGCCTCTTGGAAGCGATATGTATCCCGAACGGAATATCTCCGCAAAATATGCCGCATAATTGATTGAAAAAGCCACAATCACGCTTGTGAACCTATCAATGCTCATATGCAAAATCGCCGGAGGCCCAAAGTAGAAGAACAAAAGCTGAAGTATCAGCGGAGTTCCTCTTATCACAACTATGAAAGCCCTTATGACGGAACTCAATATCAGAATCCTCCTGACTCTGAAAATCGTAATGACGCATGCCAGCGGTATCGAAAAAAGCAGAGTCAGAAAGAATATTCTGATTGATGTGAATATAGGTTGGAAAACCATCCTGCGAATCTCAAAGAATTATGCCATACTTGTCAGCAAGCTTCTTGAACGTGCCATCCTTGCTCATGTCGTCCAAATGCCTCTGAACCTCATTTCGCAACGCGTGATCATCCTTCCTGAAACCGATTCCGAACTGCTCTAACGGAAGCTGCGTGCTCTTAATCACAACCAAGTCATCCGAAAATCCGGATTTGCGGAGCTGTTCGCCTGCAACTATGCTGTCGATGACCAAAGCATCGATTCCACCAAACTTCAAATCCATTATCGCTGTGAGGAAATCCTTGAACTCAACTGCGTTGTTCTTTGACTTCAGTGAGGATTTCTCATAGCTTTCCATTCCGGAACTTCCCATCTGCATGCCAATGACCTTTCCAACAAGATCCCTTTCACTGCTTATGCCGCTTTTCTTGGCAACCAGAATAACCTGTTCGTTATTCAAATAGGGTTCGGAGAAAAGCAATTTGCTCTTTCTCTCATCAGTAATGGTGAAACCATTCCATATGCAATCGATGTTTCCAGTCGAAAGCTCCATTTCCTTGGCATTCCAATCTATCGGCTGGGCTTTGAACCCAACAGACATCCTCTTCGCCACTTCAGCAGCCAGATCAACATCAAACCCAACTATCTCATTATTCCCATCCCTATAGCCCATAGGAGGAAACGAATCGTCAAGTCCAATGACAAAAACATTCCTGCTCTGAACGCCCGACAGCGAATTATCCCCCGAAACGGTGCCTATCGTCCTTTTTTTGCATGACGCCAAACCAGACACAGCAAGCAGAACAACAAGAAAAGCGGCAAGCGCCCTTGGCACAACCGACATCCGAGTGCGATTGCTATTCATTTTCATCTACAACCTCCAATTCTCAAGCAAACGCTTGAGCAAATCCAAAACCCTATCGCATGAAGCAACCGAAGCGCTCTCATGAACCGAATGAATATTGCTGATTTCCGGTCCGATTGAAATCAGATCGCAATCCGGAATATTCTGCGCAAAAAAACCGCATTCGAGTCCGCCATGCGTTGACACAACTCTAACGCTCTTGCCGAATTCCCTTTCATATTCGCTCATATAGTATTCGAGCAAAGGAGAACCCTCACGACGCGGCCAAGCCCCATATTCACCGCTGAAGGTTATCGAGCATGAGAATGCGGAAGCATTATCAGATGCATCGCCATAGCCTTCGGCAATGGATCTGATATCGTCAGCGAGCTTGTTTCTGGAAACATCGGCATTGCTCCTGAGCAAGGCATCCAATTTCAAGGTTCTGGAATCCTTATCGAATGCCGCCACTCCGAAGTTCAATGAAGTCAAGGCATTTCCGCTCTCATCCGCTTCGAGCATGCCATCGGGAAACGAAGAAAGCATCTTGAAAAAAGCGGAGTTCATCACGCTCAAGCATCTCACTCTGCTTTCCTTCTTCCAGACTATCTCAGCATCAAATCCCGGATTCATTTTGATATGATCCCTTCTGTATGAAGCCAGAGAACTCTTCATATCCTGCCTGAATGATTCGAAATCAGCGCCGCAATACAGCACTTCAACCGTAGCGGATGACGGTATGGCATTCGCAGCATCTCCTCCGCAAAGCGAAACGAATCTGACATCATGCTTATCGCTGATCTCAGATAGAACGCTTGCAAGCGACATGATCGCATTAGCCCTTCCCTTATGTATCTGATTTCCGCTATGCCCTCCGGGAAGTCCGAAAACGCTGATCTGCGCAAGCGTTCCGCTCTGCAAGCGCCAAGCACTCTCCCGAATGCTGACAGACACCTCCGCACTCACCCCTCCGGCAGACGAAACCACAACCTCATCCTCGGATTCGCTATCAAGGTTTATCACATGCCTGCCGCCGATGCTTGAAAAGTCGAGATGCTTCATTCCCACCATCCCCACTTCCTCGTCAACAGTGAATATCGCTTGAATGCGAGGGGAAATCAGACTATCATCGGAAAGAACATCAAGGATGTAGCACAACCCGATTCCGTTGTCTGCACCGAGTGAAGACCCTTCTGCGGAAATCCTGTCCCCATTGATCGCAAGCCGCACAGGCTCATTCGACATATCCCGCCCGTCAACGCTCACGCCGACCATATCAACATGCGCTTGAAGCACGACAGTGCTGAGACTCGCTTTCCCGGCGCTGGATGCTGGTTTTGTGATTATCACATTTCCCGATTCGTCCTTGCGATAATCCAAACCCTTGGCCCTAGCGAAATCAATCAGATACCGGCAGATCCCTTCAGTATGATGCGATACATGCGGAATCGCGCATATCTCCTTAAAGTAATCAAGATAATTCATATTTCCTTAAATCCCTTGTTGCTGACATGATAGGTGAATTCCTTGGGTTTGATAGCGAAAACCCCAGCATATTCATCATACACTTTGGAAGAGGCTCCGTTCATCATGGAAAGAAGGCTGAAATACTTCGACACCCCATTAAAGGCATCAAGATAACACTCTTTGGTTCCAGACCACGCGGCTGCCATGAGATCCGACCCTTCTCCTTCAGAACATTTTCTCTCATATGCCTTCGCTGCGGACTTTTCCGCTACTCTGACCACATCATCAAGAATGAACTTTGACTTCATCTTCCCTATCGCGTTGCCAAAAGCGGGAAACGAACCGGGTTTCCCGTCGCTGAAAACGGAAAAGCAGCTGAGAGCTGTCAGGCAAATGATCGCCACCATGCTGTTCCTAAGCGCCGCATCTTTGCCATTGAATGGAGAATTCTGATCGCACAGCATATCATCCGATATTCGCAAAAGCAGGGAATCAACAGCGCTGATATCCTCTTCGGAAAAGAAATCCTCCTGAAAAAACCCGAAAAACTGCTCTGATGGCGATCGCATCGCCTTCCGCACGGATTCATCCCCCATGAGAAGAAACCGATTCAACGGCATGACAAAATCAGAAACCGGAACGTCATATGCTTTTGAGACATAATCCGGACTCCCGATTTCGTTTTTGACTATGGATGAATTATATGCCGAAAAGAAATCCATCGCCGCAATCCTCAGATCATATAAACATAATTCCGTTTCAATCCAATGCGCCGGGGATATCCCTTTCGTTCTCTTCCTCGCACGATCGAATGCAGCGTTCACCCAAGAGGCTGAAACGGCAATAATCCTATTCGAGAAAATAAACCGTTCCAAATTGAAATAGACCAAGCTGATGGGAGGCAGCAGCCCCACCTTCACCTTATTGGCAACGCGATACCCCTCCAAGATGGAATACAGTTGCAGCAGCGAGCCTTTCTCAGGACCGATTGCCAAAAGCTCATTATTAAGCATTCCGCCCGCCTGAGCAGTCCAAAAGCTCTTCAGCTTCGGCATGAACAAAGCGCTAGCCTGCCTGTCCTCGATTGTCAATTCACAAGCATAAGCGCCAACAGACACCGGCAATTCCCCCAAGGGTTCGAATCCGGTTTGAACAGCCCTCTCAAGCGAATCAGCCTCATAAAACCTGTCTGAAAGCATGGCGCCGTCTATCAGCTCTATTATGAAATCAAAGTCAAACAACGCATCCGAACGCGTTCTTATCTGCTCCACAGACCTCATGCAATGCTCGTCAAACGATGCCGTGGTAATGAACATGAACACGACTTTATAGCCGCGTCTTATGCAATCATGAAGATAGAAGGATTTTCTATCAAGCTTGGGATCGCCAGTAAGCTCGTATTCCTTAGAGCTTATCATGTATTTGAAGAAATTGAACGGCCTGTTGAAGCTCAAGACATCCAGCTTGTCATGTATACCCCTGAAATCCGATCCGGCGACATATGCAACTCCATTCTCATCATCAAAATATAGAAAGTCAATGAAATGGTGAGTATCAGAACCTATAATTCCATCTTGCGTCATATCCTCGGAAAAAGACAGGACATTTAGAAAATACCATGCGACAAGCCTTTTGCTGTCCGTTTTGCAAAAATTATAAAAAGGATCCGAGAAAATCTCCTTATTAATTGTTAGATAAATGTTCTGACTCGACATTGCTTGCTAGATTAAACGAACGCTTTTGAAAAAGATTTCCCGAGTCCGCCGCAACAGCAACCGCCAACAGCAACAGAACTCGGGAAAACCTCAACTGTCAAATGCGACCTGAAAAAACCGCTAGCAGCAAATCCAAGCCGCACACAACCCCAAACTACATCAGCTCCTTGGGCTTCCTAGCCGTGTTGCCGGTTTTGGAGCAATAAGCGACATGACGAAGCCTGCCGTTCTCGAAAACGCTCTTCATCATTATATCACCGCCCCATCTGCTCTTAAGAACCTTCGCGCCTTCACGTTTCGCGTTCTTTGAAACACCACCATTAGCTGCCATATCGCACCTCCTTGCAATCAAATCTCAAGAATCTCATTGGACTTCTTCTCAAAAGCCTCAACGATTTTCTCAATCCCTTTGTCTATTGCCTTCTGAAGCTTATCTTCAGCCTGCTTTCTTTCATTTTCGGATATGATCCCTTCCTTCTCATCCTTCTTCAAGGAATCCATGATGTCGCGTCTGATATTCCGCATGGAGATCTTGTGGTTCTCCGCAATCTGCTTGGCCTCCTTAACGCTATCATTTCTCCTATCCTGGCTCAAAGCCGGAAAGGCCAACCTTATCACCTTGCCGTCATTTGACGGATTCACGCCGATGTTCTCCTTCTGTATCGCCTTCTCTATCGGAGCTATCATGGACTTGTCCCAAGGGGAAATCACAATCAGCCTCGCCTCCGGATTGGAAATCGTCGCAACCTGAGAAACCGGCGTCATCGTCCCATAACTATCGACCTTAACATTATCCAAAACGGATGCGGAAACCCTTCCGCTCCTTATCTTGGAGAAATCGGACTGCAATGACTCCAGCGTCTTTGCTATCTTGCTTTCAGCATCCTGCAAATACTGCGACATCAGACACCAGCCTTCACATACGCATAATCAATGATCTCAAGGTTGCATCCGGCTTCCTTGTTGACATTCTTAAGAGCCTGGCTCACACTTATCTTCTCATCCCTGAAAAAAGCCTGATCCATAAGGCAGATCTCCTTAAGAAGCGCATTGTATTTCCCTTTGGTTATTCCTTCCTTGACGTTATCGGGCTTATCAAGCGAAGCAACCTGCGCCTTGAATATCTCCATCTGCTCGTTCTTGTATTTTTCATCAACCGCGGAATCATTGAGATACTGGGGCTTGAAGGCCGTGACATGCAAAGCGATATCATGCATAAACGCCTTAACAGCATCATTGGAAAGGCAATCAGCCTTATCATACTTGAACTTGACAATAGTGCCCATCGCGCCATCGCCATGAATATACGAATCAACCGTTTCATCAGCGTCTATTCCCATCCTGAGAATCTTCTTGACGCTCATGTTCTCCTTTATGGTGCTGATAAGATCATTCACCATTCCCTTGATCTTGTCATCCTCGGCATCAACCTTGCTCTCGACAACATATTTCGCCATATCATCGGCGAGCTTCTTGAATCCCTCATTCCTGGCAACGAAATCAGTCTCGCAGGCAACTGAAACCAAAGCTGCGGAATCCTTTCCGACAAATGCCGCTACCCTGCCGTTCTCCGTAGCCCTCTCGGCCCTCTTCGCCACAGCAGCCAAACCCATTTTCTTGAGAATCTTCTCAGCTTCAGCCGCATCACCATTAGCCTCGTTCAAAGCCTTGCGGCAATCCATAAGCCCCGCACCAGTCGCCTCGCGGAGATTCTTAACCATTTCAGCCGTAATCTGCATAATCATGCCTCCGTATTCGCAACGCTTGCGCCAGCAGCAACCCCCGCCAGCCCATCAGCCTCATCAACTATTTCAATCATCGCATCCGTATTCGCCTCGAGCACCGCATCGGAAACCACTTTGGCGAGAAGCGATATGCTTCTTATCGCATCATCGTTTCCTGGAATCGGAAAAGCGATGTCATCGGGATCGCAATTCGTATCGACAATAGCTATGACGGGAATCCCAAGCCTCTTGGCTTCCTGAACAGCAATCTGCTCAAGCTTCGTATCCACTATGAACAGCGCGCCCGGCAAATCGACCATATCGCGAACACCGCCAAGGTTCTTAACGAGCTTGTCCTTTTCCTTATTTATATTCGCCACTTCCTTCTTGGTGAGCATCTCAAAAGACGAATCAGCCTCCATCTTCTCAATCTTCTTAAGCTTGGTGACGGATTTCTTGATCGTTGAAAGGTTCGTGAGCATTCCGCCAAGCCACCTGTTGCTGACATAAGGCATGCCGCACCTCGTCGCCTCTTCCTCTATTATCCCCTTCGCCTGCTTCTTCGTTCCGACGAAAAGAATCTGCTTGCCGTTTCTGACCTGCCTTCTGATCTCATTGTATGCCTTGACTATGCATTCCGTAGTCTGCACGAGATCGATTATATGCACGCCTTCCCTCTGCTGATAAATGTACTTTGCCATTTTCGGATTCCATCTCTTCACCTGATGTCCGAAATGCACGCCTGCCTCTAAAAGGCTCTTCATTGCCACTTGTGACATTTTTCCCATCCTTCGCCACGCCAACAGCGCAGCCCCTTTTCGATATTACTCGTACCGCATGCGCGGAACGGCGATTTGACCCAGCCGCCACACCTAAAAACGATGCATACGGACAGAGACCTTATCATTTTACTCGTCTCTTCGTTAAAAATCAAGGTCATATATAAAACAAACAGCCAGAGACGCTTCTGAGGTTTTTTCAAAACTCATTTCAAAATGGTGTGAAGACTATTTAAACTAGGACATTCTTCAAAAAAAAGCTATGTCCGAAAGTTTGACTGATAGGACAGAGCCGCAGAGCCGGAGAGGTGCTGGAGAGGCGCGCTTTGGGGCGAAAAGCCTAAT
>CADBSO010000142.1 GCA_902797395.1 uncultured Spirochaetales bacterium | reverse complement strand
TTCAAAACTCATTTCAAAATGATGCGAAGCTTATTTTGAGCCAGAATGTTCTTCGAGGAAACCGCAAACGAGATCGGACTCTAAAATTTTCAGAAACAATGAAACCCCACGCTATAAGCAGCATACGCTTGCGAATGACCTGCCGCCGGAAGAAACACGGCCCCTGCCGCCTCTCCATAAGCTGCCATTGTGATGGCACATACGAATTAGTCGCTCAACCATTGCCGCATCCGGAATAAAAGATCGATCCGGAAGGAAGCGTCCGGGAATCAGGAAGCAGAACCACACCGCGAGCCCCATCGTTTCCGCCGATTCCCGTTATAGTCGCCAACCCAACCTTCTCATCATATCCCTGTCTCTCATACCGAAGATATGCCCACTCGTCATAGCTCAGCACATCGAATCCGGACAAAATGCAATCATGAATCTCATACTTCCTACGATTAAGCCTATGTTCTGAACCGCATTATCGTAGCGTATGGCTATCGTCATATATTTCCCGTCATTAGCTCCGTTGGGATTCAGAACAGCAACATTCCCGCTATCATCAACTGAAATCACATTGGAATCAGAAGAAGCAAAAGGACTATCCTCCGACAAAATCATATCCTGCGGAACAGACAAGGAAAAATTTTGGCTATGTCCGAAAGTTTGACTGATAGGACATAGCCTCTGAAATTAAAAAACTAGTATTGAGGTTTTTCAAAACTCCTCCCTTCATGCTGCTCGCTCTTTTGAATCAGGGCATAAATCCGACGGATTCTTCTCAAAAACCCCAAATACATACAGTATTTGCGGTTTTCTCGAAGAACACCCTGATTCAAAATAGCTTCGCATCATTTTGGAATTAGTTTTGAAAAAACCTCATATTCAACAAATTTCAATTAATTGTATTGGAAAGAAAATAAACCGTCAAAAAAACAGCCGCAATAATTGCGGCTGTCGTACAAAAAAAACGAATAATCAAACTATGCAAAATCGAATTGCAAAGTCTTCCTCAAAAGCTCCTCGAAGTATTTTTCGTTTTCCTCCGAAGAACTGGCCATCACCATATCATCTGCAATCTTCCTGCACTCCTCAAAAGTGAGCTTCGACAGGAATTCCTTAGTCGCGAGAATCTTTGATGCGGACATGGAAAGGTTGGTAACGCCGAGCCCGACCAAAATCGCAGACATTCCCCGGCTCCCGCCCATTTCTCCGCAAACACCGCATTCTATGCCGTTCGCCTTCGCCGCCTCGCCGACCATCCTTATAAGCCCCAAGACGCCAGGATGCAGCGGCTTGTAAAGACCGGAAACCTTCTCATTAACCCTATCGACAGCACATGAATATTGAATCAGATCGTTCGTGCCTATCGAAAAGAAATCAACGTGTCTTCCCAATGTCATAGCATTCACAGCGGCCACAGGAATCTCTATCATTATGCCAATAGGCAGCTTCTCGTTGAACTTGATGCCGTTTTCCCTCAGCTCCTGTTTAGCCTCCTCAAAAATCCGCTTTGCGGAAAGCACTTCCTCAAGCGATGATATCATAGGAAACATCACCTTCAGATTCCCGAATGCCGACGTGCGAAGAAGCGCCCTAGCCTGAACCTTGAAGAAGTCCGGACGATCAAGGCAAATCCTTATCGCGCGATAGCCCAAAAACGGATTCTCCTCCTTAGGCAAACCCATTGCGGGAACGTTTTTGTCACCACCGATATCAAGAGTCCTTATTATAACCGGCTTGCCGTTGAACTTCTCGACAACTTCCTTGTATGCTTCGAACTGCTCATCCTCGGCCGGCAACGAAGACTTGTCCATGAAAAGGAATTCCGTTCTGAAGAGACCAATGCCCTCGCCTCCGTTGGACAAGACCTTGTCCGCATTCCTCGGAGTCCCGATATTCCCCTCAATCATGATCCTCTTGCCGTCTTTGGTAGCGCCGCTCTTGCCTATAAAGGAAGCAAGCCTCTTCTGCTCATTATCATGCTTTTCCTTTTTGGCGCAAAATTCCCTCAAAGCCGCATCATCCGGATTCACCGTCACAATTCCGTCACTGCCATCCAAAAGAACCGTATCGCCATCACTCACCTCAGATACGAATCCATCACCCAATGCGACCACAGCCGGTATCTGCATGGCAGCCGCCATTATCGCGGAATGGCTCGTCCTGCTGCCGGCTTCTATCGCAAAACCGATTATCGGAGCATTTCCAATCCGTGCCGTATCGGATGGCGCAAGATCGTGCGCGATTATCACGGAAGGCTCGGAAATCAAAGACATGTCAGCATCCTTCACTCCCGCCAGATTCCTGATGATCCGATCCGAAATGTCACAAATGTCCGCTGCTCTGGCGCGCATGTATTCATCCTCAATGGCCTCGAACGTTTCCCTGAACTCGTTTTTCGCCGAATCTACAGCCCAAATCGCATTCATCCTGTCATCGCGAATAAGACTCCTTATGCGATCCTTAAACGTATCATCGTCTATCATCATCAGATGAGCATCAAAAATCTCGATGTTCTTCTCGCCGATTCTCCTGGCGGATTCCTCCTTGAGCCTCTCTATCTGCCGAACGGATTCGACAATGGCGGCATCAAGCTTGCCAATCTCAGAATCAACATCCGACGCAAGATCGTGACCAATCTCGATGTGCGAATCCCTCAAAACAAAAGCCTTCGCTTTAGAATAGCCGGCGGAAACGCCAAGCCCCTTCTTGAAAATCATGCTTCAAACCTCATAACAGTCTATGGCAATCAGATCATCTCCGGCCTTGACATTGCCGTCAGCCAAACGGCGGAGCTTTTCATTATCCTTGAGTTCCGTGCAAAGCACCGGTGTTGCAACAGATGGAGCATTTGCCGAAATGTAATTCATATCAGCTACCATAAGCACATCGCCTTTCTTCACTTTCTGCTCATTGGATACGTAAACCTTGAAGCCCTTTCCGCCGAGTTTTACGGTATCTATCCCAAAATGAATGAGCATCTCAACGCCATCTTCAGTCCTGAACCCGATCGCATGCTTCGTATCAGAGACAAACAGCACAGTTCCGTTGGCCGGAGCAACAACCCTGCCCTTATTCGGAACAACCAGTACTCCGTCTCCCATCATCTTCTGCGAAAATACCTCATCCGGAGTCTCCGACAAATCCTTGGCAACACCCGACACAGGGCTTGCTATGACAACCGTTCTTATGATCCTGCCAGCCGGCGCGCTGCTCTCGCATGCCGCATCTGCCGAAGCAGGGGATTCCGATCCATGGTATTCCTCGTCAGAAGCGGTTTCCAAATAATCCTCAAGGTTGGATTTGATAACGGAAACCTGAGGCCCGTAGATTATCTGAACCCCATTGCCCTTGCGCACCACGCCGGAAGCACCGGTTGATTTGAGCAATCCATCATTAACCAATTCCGATTTCCGAACGGTGACACGAAGTCTGGTAGCGCAGCTGTCAACATCGGAGATGTTCGCTTTTCCGCCAAGCCCATTGACAATCTTCTCGGAAATCGTATCCGCAGCAGACTCCTTTTTGGAGCTGTTCTTCGCATTATAGTCCGCCCTTCCGTAAAGCTTAACCTCTCCATCCAAGGTCCTGCCGGGAGTCTTGAGATCAAACTTCTTTATAAGGAAGACAAACATGAAATAATACACCGCAAAATAGCAGATCCCCACTATCGGAATCCATATCCAACTAGTCTTGGCGTTCCCTTGTATGATTCCGAAAAGAAACAGATCGATAAACCCTCCGGAGAATGTCATTCCAACGCCAACCCCAAGCATATGCATGAGCATATATGCCGCTCCGGCAAATGCGCAATGGATGAAATACAGATAAGGAGCAACGAAAAGGAACGTGAACTCGATCGGCTCCGTGATTCCCGTAAGCATCGAAGTAAGCGCAGCGGAAAGGAGAAGTCCGCCCACTTCCTTTTTCTTCTCCGGAAGCGCAAGGTTGTACATGGCGAGCGCCGCGCCAGGTAATCCGAAAATCATGAGCGGGAACTTGCCTGACATGAACCTTGTTGCGGAAACCGCAAAATGGCCGACCGTCGGATCAGCAAGCTGAGCGAAGAATATGTTCTGGGCGCCTTCTATGAGCCTTCCTCCCACTTGCAGCGTTCCGCCGACCGCAGTCTGCCAGAACGGAAGATAGAAAACATGATGCAAGCCAAACGGAATAAGCAGCCTTTCCATAAGGCCATACACCCAAGTTCCAGCATATCCGGATCTGAGAACAAGCCCACCGACAGCATAAATGCCCTGCTGGATAAACGGCCATATGAAGAACGATACGATTCCCACTACGAAAAAAACCAAACCCGAAATTATAGGCACGAAGCGCGTTCCGCCGAAAAACGACAGGACGTCCGGCAATACTATCTTATAGAATCGGTTATGCAGCGCCGCTACGCCCAATCCGACGATAATTCCGCCGAAAACACCCATTTGCAGCGATGTGATTCCGCAAACCTGCGTGACAGCGCCGGAAAGCATGGCATCCGCTCCGCCGCATATGGAAATCATGGCTCCGATCGATGCATGCATTATGAAGAACGCTATCGCAGCCGCAAGAGCAGCGACTTCCTTCTCCTTCTTCGCCATGCCTATCGCGCATCCTATTGCGAATATGATCGGCAAATTCGCGAATATTATGTTTCCCGCATCGTTCATCACCAGAAACAAAGCATTCAGAACCGTACCGGGCCCCATCACAGAGTAAAGCCCATACGCCTTCAGCATGGTCTCGTTTGTCAGCGAACCACCTATTCCCAACAGCAAACCAGCCACGGGAAGAATGGCGATCGGAAGCATGAACGAGCGTCCGACGCGCTGCAAAAAAGCAAAAATCTTGTCTTTCATGTATTACCACCTCATTTTATCGCGCTTCTGAAAACCCGCAGTCTAAAGTCATTGCAGACTCCAAAAGAGAAAATTACCCTAAAGACCGTATGATACCACCGCATTTTGCCGCCTTCGAACGACTTCCAAATCTGAAAAGGCACCAACGAGTTCAAACTTTTGAGGTTTCAGGAAGCGTGTTTCATTCTAATGTTTTCCATGCCCTTGTCAATCAGCTTTTCGGACATAGCCAATGCTTTTCGTCACTCTGAAAGGCTTTCCAAAAACTTGACAACCTCATCGCAAACAGACGCCTCATTCGCACCCTCGACTTTCACCTCAAGTTCCGTTCCTTTCTTAAGACCCGCGCCCATGAGCTGGATTATGCTCTTGGGATCGGCATCCTTGCCATTTCCCGACAAGATGATTTTCTCGGGAAACTTCTTGCAAAACTGGGCCAGCTGCGCAGCCGGCCTGGCATGAAGGCCTGTTGGATTAGCCAAAGTAACTTTCTTGCTTATCATAATATCACCTCGATTTTAGATTTTGACCATGTCCGAATACATTTATTCTGCCATATCCAATCGCCAGATATGTGCTCCAAAGCGCGCCTCTGTCGCCTCTCAGGCTCCGCAGCTCTGTCCTGTCAGTCAACTTTTTCGGACATAGCCTGGATTTTACAATCAAAATCGAATTTTGTAAAACCGCATAATGCTATCATGTTCCAGCATTTCAAAACGCTTCCAAACTTAAAGGGCGCTTCTGAAAACCTCAGAGTCCGAACCTGCCAGACGCCTTTCCGGCCATAAAAAAACGGCAAAAGCCTCGAGAATGGTCAGTGTTCCATTGCGTTTCTGCAGCATCGTATCAAGCGTCAGAAGATAACGCGGGTAGTTATCAATTCTGATGCTCTCGAGACTTCTGTATTCGCGATCCTCTGTCTCACGGCTCGGCAATATCGTGTAAGCATACGAGTAATCCATGCTATCATTCCTGAATATGAAGTCGCACTCCAGCTTTCCTATTTTCCCAACGCTCGCAGAATAGCCCTTGCCCAAGGCATAAATCAACAGGATATTTTCAAGATCAGGTCCATAATTAATCCTGTTGTCCGTGTTCAACGCATAGTAAAATGACAAATCCGACAAATAATGCTTTTTCTCACCAGAGAGGCTTTTCCTTGATCTTTGAAAAATCATCAGCGATGTTTTGCAAACTAGTCGTCGATCCGAAATTGCTTATGACGTATTTCACAACTGATTCAAATACGGATCTGTTTCTGATCCTGACTCGCCGTCTGATATCTTTTTCATAAATCCCGCTAATGAGATTTCTGACATACTCCCTTTTGTCATTAATTGACGGAAGTCTGAGCGCATAAGGAAATCCGCCTTCTAAAATGCAACTCCTAAGCTCGGCTTGGATATCGCCTGACTGACTGATTCCCAAATGCCCCTTCATTTTCAAATACTCATCAAAAGAAAACGGGAACACGTTAATTTCAACATATCTGCCGGTAAGTTTCGTAGCAAGTTCGCCTGAAAGCAGATATGAGTTGGAATCAGTGATGAAAATCGAGAAATCACCCTCCTCTCTCCATCCGTTCAAAACCTTTGGCTATGTCCGAAAGTTTGACTGACAGGACAGAGCCGCAGAGCCGGAGAGGTGCTGGAGAGGCGCGCTTTGGGGCGAAAAGCCTAAT
>CADBSO010000141.1 GCA_902797395.1 uncultured Spirochaetales bacterium | reverse complement strand
TGCAGGATAAGGCTTCGCGCCTATCCGAATGGCTTTGCGACCCAAAGCGCGCATATGCGGCGCATATCCGGCGATTGGATATGGCAGAATAAATGTATTCGGACATAGCCATTTTGAAAACCTCTTCAGCCTGTCTTTGTCAATTTCCAGTATTGAAGTTATAATTTGCAGTAGCCGGGGAAGCGAATGCTTCGGATGTGTTTGGAAAGGCGATAGGTGGGATATGGCTGAAGCCTTCGGAAGCGTTCTTTGGTGATGAGGAAGATAAGATAGCATGAATATCCGCAAACTGCCCATAGGCACGCAGAGCTTTGAGAAACTGAGAAGCAACGGTTGCGTTTATGTTGACAAGACTGCATTGGTCTGGGAACTTGCCAACACTTTGCCGATGGCATTTTTATCGAGGCCCAGGCGTTTTGGAAAAAGCCTTTTGGTTTCTACGCTCGAAGCATATTTCTCAGGTAGAAGGGAGCTTTTCAAGGGACTTGCTATTGAAAAACTTGAAAGCGATTGGGATATGCATCCGGTAATCAGGATAGATTTCTCCATAAGGGACTACGGCTTGTCGGAAAATTTTGACAGCGCCGTGGATGAGATTCTTTCACAAAATGAGCAGGTATGTCGCATGAAGAGGCAAACAGGTTCGCCATCCTCGCGTCTGAAGAGGCTGATAGAAGAGTATCACAGGATTTCCGGCAAGACAGTTGTGATTCTCGTGGATGAGTATGACAAGCCTATGCTTGATGCGCTGTATAGCGATCACGAGGAAGCCAATAGGGAGAAATTGCGGGATTTCTATAGTCCGTTGAAGGCTTGTGACGAGCATTTGAGATTTGTCTTTTTGACCGGAATCACGAAAATCTCACATGTTAATATATTCAGTGGCTTGAATCAGCTTAAGGACATATCGCTTTCCGATAAATATTCATCCGTTTGCGGGATTACCGGGGCTGAGGTTGCAAGATATTTTGCGCTCGAGATACAAGCGTTGTCCGATAAATATTCGATCTTGCTTGACACAACCCTTGAAAAACTGAGGGACATGTATGATGGCTATCATTTTTCGGCGCATTCGGACGGCGTGTACAATCCGTTCTGCTTGCTGTGCGCTTTCGAGGATTTGAAGTTCGGCTCGTATTGGATGTCCAGCGGCACTCCGTCAGCGCTTATCAGAAGACTTCAGAATGATGTCATTAAAGCCAACAGGCTGATTCAGGAGGGTTGTGAAGTCGATGAGATGTTTTTCGCGGACTATGACTCCAATAGTCCTGATATTTCGCCGCTTCTGTATCAGGAGGGGTATCTGACCATTATCGGATACAAGCCTCTTTTGGAGACGTATAGGTTAGGATTTCCCAATAGGGAGGTTGCTGAGGGGCTTATGAGGCATCTCCTGCCAAAGTATCTTGATGCTGTTTCTTCCGACTATGGCACGACAATCGAACATCTGCGCAAGGCTTTGGCTGGCGGTGATGCCAAAGGTGTTTCCGATATTGTGGCATCTTGTGTTTCCGGAATTCCAACCATTATGAGAGAGAACTGCGAGAACTATTACGAGAGCCTTGTTCATATTCTTTTTCGCGTCACCGGATATGAGGTTGTGGGTCAAGCGCAGTCTTCTGCTGGTAGGGCGGATATCGTTTTGCAAGTACCTGAATGCGTTTGGATTTTCGAACTGAAAATGGATGGCGGAGCAAAGGATGCCGAATCTGTTTGCGATGCGGCTTTGGGTCAGATAGATGCGAAGGGGTATGCGAAGCCGTACCTCGCATCCGGCAAGACCATTCGCAAAGTAGCTCTCGTTTTCTCATCCGACAAAAAGGGCCTTGTTGCCTGGAAGGAATCCTGCGCGCGAAGCTGACGACATCCCCGATCTTGCTTCGGAAATATGTTCATTTGACACCCTTATTTGAGACAATCGAGTATTTTTTACTCATATTTTAAAGTATTTTCAAGAACTTCCAACTAATTTCCTGAAAATTCTAAATTTTCTTGTATATATACCTATTTGCGATGTGGCAGGACGATCACAAAAGGATTTGTTGGTTTTCCTAGCGTGTCGTCATATGGCGTTGCAAGCGTTATTCGCAGGCGTTTCTGAAGCTTGATGTTTTAGGGATGCCATTCGATTCGGGAGGAGGAATTATGAGGAATTACACCAGGCCGATGTTATATAGGATCAAGAGCATACATGACATGATAGGCGCGGGCAGGTATCCGAACTTCAGGGATTTCCATGAGAGGTTCGAGGTAAGCAGATCCACGATACTCCGCGATCTTGGGATACTCAAGGTCGATTTCCATGCGCCGATAGTCTTTGATGGCAGGAAGCAGGGGTATTGCTATAGCGAGCCGTATGAGCTGCCGTTCAACAGCCTTGATAAGGATTCCTCTGGAATCCTGCTGCGGGCCATGAAGGCGCTGGAAGCCTACAAGGGGACGCCGTTTTACGACGATCTGTCGGAATCGCTGGGCAGCATGGTATCCGACGATGCGAGAAAGGCAGGAAGCTCCATTCTGGACAGGATCGAATCGGTTGGGAGTCGGCCTTGCTGTGCCGCCGGTAGGACTCGGTGGGCGCTCGTGTTCGAAGCGCTGGAGAGGAACCTGGTGATCGAGTTCGACTACGGACAGGAAGGATCGAAGGCCCATGAGATTGTCGAGCCGTACCAGGTCGTGTTGGACAACGGAATGGCTTATCTGTTCGCCAATAGGGCGGAATCCGGAATCACCGGATTGTTTGCGATGCATGAGCTTGAGAATCTCAGGATCACCGGCAGGAGCTTCTCTCTTCCGCCGGTTTACAGATATAGCGAGCTTTGCCAGGGCGCAACGTCTTTGAAGGTATCCTGAAGCCTTGGAAAACATCCCCTAAAAGGCCATGTTCCATGTTGCGGATAATGGAATTTTGAAGAATTACGTATATATTGATTACAGAGGTTTTTTCAAAACTCATTTCAAAATGATGCGAAGTCTATTTTGAATCAGGGCATTCTTCGGGAAAACCGCGAATACTGTATGTATTAGTGTTTTTTCTCTTTTCGAGAAAAAACATTTCTCGAAGAATCCATCGGATTTATGCCCTGGTTCAAAAGAGCGAGCAGCATGAAGGGTGGAGTTTTGAAAAAACCTCTACAGAATGAATGTGAAGGAGGTTGGTATGACATTGGTTGAAACGAGGCTTGCCCGCAAGGCGGAGCAGTTGGCTTGTCTTATGGAGTGCGGCCATGGTGATATGCCTGATACGTTGTACTCTTGGAAATCGCGGATAATCGGTGAGGCTTCGCTGGATGAGCAGGTGGTATGCGCGGCATTGCTTAGCGACGTTTTGAGTCGCATCGCGGCGACAAAGCAGATAACCGATGATGATTTCAAGCGGCTGTCGGGATACGGCTTCTCGCAGGAGATGCTTGACGCGCTTGAGGTGCTGCGGGAGAAGAACGGGGTTTCGTATGAGGACTACATCAAGGCGGTGATGGGGAATGATATTGCCAGAAGAACGAGAATCGCGGACCTGAAGGTCCATATTGCCGTCACGGTTGCGAATAAGATGAAACGTGATTGGTTGTTCAGCGCTCGCAGGTTCGCTTTGAAGATTCTGGTTGGGCGTGAGAACAGACGGAGATTGATGGCCGAAGATGCTGCCGCTAGTCTGGAGGAGACTCCCGAGGAGACGCTTCTTTTGGAGAGATTGGGGCACGGTGTCGAGAGGTGTTTGCAAAATCAGACTCTGGGTTCCCAAGATCTTTCTGAAGACGAGGAATAAATGAGGGAGGTTTTTTCAAAACTCCTTCCTTCATGCTGCTTGCTCTTTTGAATCAAGGCATGAATCCGATGGATTCTTCTTGAAAACCCCAAATACATACAGTATTAGCGGTTTTCTCGAAGAATGCCCTGATTCAAAATAGCTTCGCATCATTTTGAAATTAGTTTTGAAAAAACCTCAAGGAAATGGAAAGCAAGGCTATTGTGAGGGGTGGGAAAATGACCAATGAGGAAATAAAGCTGGCGTTGTCCGGTGCGCATTCGGAAAGGATGGCGCAACCAAACGATGATTTTGAAGCGGAAGCCCGGCGCAAACTGAAAATCGAAGTGATGTATTTGTACAGACTTTACAGTGATGAGCAGTTGGAGAATGTTGAAAAGCGCTGCGCCGCTGCCGAGACGTATCAGCATCTCATATCAATTCTATTTGATGATTTCGGCTTGCGTGAAAGGGCCGTGCGTGTTTTTGCGGCTATGATTGCCGATTACGAGAAACGCGGGATCCTTAATGAAATCTCCAGAAAGGACAATCCTTTCTATTCTGATTGCATGGCAAAAAACTCGTCAGATTTGATTTCATTGGCGTTCTATGATTATCTGAAGACCGAATTCGGATTTCCATACGAATGCAGGCGCAAATTGCCTGCATATTATTGCGAGGATGGTAAAATAATGGCGGGCAGGCTGGATTTTTCCACCAGGAACGTGTTTGAGGTGATGATGGCGAGGGCGTTGTTCGCTGACAAGCGCCCGAAGTATGCGAGAGTAATCGAACTTGTCTTTTTCGCTCAAAGTGAAGACATTGATATCGATGCGGAGATTCCGGTGCCGCAGGAGTTTTCAGATGCGGAGTCTGATTTGCGGGATGTGGCTTTTCTGACGGAGGCTTTTGGTTTGCGTGTGGCGGAAAGCAGGATGCTTCAATACAGCTACAATAGGTCTTTGATGCGTGATTTTGATGACTATCTGGATTATTTGCTTAATAGCGATGCTAAGTATGACAGCGATGTTAATGATGTTTTCGGCTTTAATCCTCCCGGTCGTGCCGATTGCGATCTTTCTGCGATTCTGGGTTTTGACGGAAAAGAGATAGCTGAATGTTTTGGAGAAAAATCCAAGTTGCTCAGATATGGCTTGATGGATTCCGATGGGGAGATCGATGAGGATATCAGAAATGCGATCTCATGTGGGGATCCCAGTCTTATTTTCAGGGATGTTATTGAGAAGGATGATCTTGCGAATGCGTATCCGGTTTCCACATTTCAGGTGGACGCGAGAATCACGAATTTGGCCAAAAGACTTCTGAAGTCTTCTCTGCCGGTGAACATCATGATTCACGGACCTGCCGGAACAGGGAAAACCGAATATGCTAGGGCTTTGGCAAAGGAATGCGGATTGGAATGCTTTTTCTTCAGGAATGAAAGCGAGCTCATGGAGGACTCTGGAAAGCATCCTTTGCTCAGGCTGGATGCGTTTGTGGGGATGGATGATCCGAATCGGGTGCTTGTGGTGGATGAGGCGGAAAGCATCTTGTCCTGTGCGGACGGAGGTTTTTACGACATATCGGAGTCCTGCTTGAAGAAGGGTTCGGTGAACAGGATGATTGACGGGTGCAAGGCTAAGGTCATATGGATCCTCAATGATGTGGAAACCGTAGACAAGACTGCGCTTCGGCGTATGACATATTCCATTTCCATGCCGCGGTTTTCTCCGGAATACATTCGCAGGCTCGTTTGCGCCAGGCTTGAGGAAGAAAACCTGCCGCCGCATGTTTCGCGTCGGGTTGCGCAGCTGGCTGAAAAATACAAGGTGTCGCTGGCTACGCTGGACAACATACTGAAAGCCTTGAAATGCTCAGGTTGCATGTGACTTTGAAAAGTCAACGAAAATACCCTTAAAATATATTGAAAAGTCAACGGTTTTTGATTAGAATCGTATTGAAAAGTCAATAAAATGTAACTGGAAAGAGTTATGCTGTTTAGAAAAATTCAGGATGTGATTGAGTGCAAATTAAGTCGTGACACCAATAGGATTCTGCTTGTCAATGGGGCGAGGCAGGTTGGCAAGACTTTCATCATACGTCATGTCGGCAAGAAGCTTTTTGAGAATTTCATTGAGATCAATCTGCTGGAAGACAGCCTTGATAAAGGCTTGTTTTCCAAAGTCAGGAACATTGAGGATTTCTATTTTCAACTGAGCATGATTGCAGGAAATAGGATGAGGTCGCGAGACAATACTCTTGTTTTTCTCGATGAGATCCAAGCGTATCCGCATTTGCTGACATTGCTGAAATTCTTAAATCAGGATAAGAGGTTCACATATATTGCGAGCGGTTCGCTTTTGGGCGTGACATTGGCTAAAACCACATCGATTCCGATCGGCAGCATCGAGATCGTGCAAATGTATCCTTTGTGTTTTGAGGAGTTTCTGCGTGCGAACGGTGTGGGCGAATCCGCAGTGGATTCCATTAGATCATGTTTTTCGGAGCGGAAGAGCCTCGACGAGCAGACGCATGCGAAAATTCATGACTTGTTCAAGAAATTTTTGCTTGTGGGCGGGCTTCCAGATGCCGTTAACGCTTATTTGGAAACCAAGAACATAAGCGAAGTGAGGGAGATACAAAGTCAGATTCATGACTATTATGCAACCGATGCGTCAAAATATGATGTTGACAACAAGCTCAAGATCAGAAGAATTTACGACATGGTCATCTCATCACTTGAAAACAAAGGCTATGTCCGAAAGTTTGACTGACAGGACAGAGCCGCAGAGCCGGAGAGGTGCTGGAGAGGCGCGCTTTGGGGCGAAAAGCCTAAT
>CADBSO010000140.1 GCA_902797395.1 uncultured Spirochaetales bacterium | reverse complement strand
ATTAGGCTTTTCGCCCCAAAGCGTGCCTCTCCAGCACCTCTCCGGCTCTGCGGCTCTGTCCTATCAGTCAAACTTTCGGACATAGTCTAATAATTTGACAAAAAAAAATTTTTTTTATAATATATTCGTGTAAATGATTTGAGGGTGTAGCGAAGCTGGTTATCGCGCTGGCCTGTCACGCCGGAGATCGAGGGTTCGAGCCCCTTCACTCTCGTTCATTCAAGTTTGAAAGCGGTGGGATGCATCAAATGGTGCTTCCCACCGCTATTTTTTTGACTATGCGCCAGATGCGCTCCTTGAAACGGCAGATCATTCAAATAGAACACATAGCCATTTTGGCAACAAGCCGCAACAAAAAAAAGCATGCGGAAAGAATTGCCAAGCATTCGTTTCCACATGCCTTATCGTCAATAAACGATTCTGACAAACCAGTCAGCTTTTCCACCCCTGAAATCCGCAGGCGATCCTTAGACGGCAGGTTTTCAAGCATCCCAAACATCTCAAACCATTATTTTCCGGATGAAACCTTGACGACATCAATAACTCCCTGAGCTTCAGCCTGAGCCGCACGACCGGAAAGCCCCAGTTGATCCGACACCTTGGAATTATAATAGGATTTCACGCCAGTCATTTCCAACGGCTGAATCTCATTCGCTTTTCTTCCCTTCAGAATTTGAGCTGCCATGCTGCCAGCATTCTCTCCAATAACCTCATAATCCAGCGAAGCCGAAGCGAGGCAGCCAAGCCTGACCTGCTCGACTTCGCTTCCGAAAACAGGCACCCCGGCAAAATTGGCTACAGCTAAAACCTTATCAAGTTTGCTCACAACCGAATTATCAAGAAGATTCACTATGCAATCTATTTCCGATGTTATCAAAGAGCGGGTCTGCAATGCGATGGTGTTTATGTTCGCTACGGATATTCCCATCACGCTTGCACCATAAGGCTTGGCGGCTTCTCTGAGTTCCTTCAACTGCATAAGATCACTGGGTTCATTCATCGACATCAGCGTACCTATCCGCAATCCGCGCCTCTGACCCATGAAATCATAAACAAGCTTCATTTGCGCATCGAAATCCGGAATATCGCTCACGCCGGTGCAATTCCCGTTTTTCTTCACCTTTGAAGAATCAGTAACCGCGCAATACACCATCGGGATTCCGCTCCCATCAACGGCAGACGCCACCTGAACAGCTGCCGGAGTGGCTATTGCTATTATCACATCGGCATTGCTCGCAACCAGCTCCTTAGCCTTCAACAAACATTCGTCCGATTTGAAATCGCAATTGAAATGCCGTATCTCATACTTATTCAAATCAATTCCGGATTTACGCAATCCGCTCATCGCACCCTCGCGACAGCTATCCAAAGCGCTGTGCGAACCAAACTGCACTATGCCTATCACACCTTTCTTCGACTTGCATGACACAGCTGAAGAAAACACAACCGCAGCCAAAGCGAAAACGCCCAGCATCCTGAAGAAAGCCGAAATCCCTCTTGTCTTTGAACCCATTTGACAAACCCCTTTATTTCCCGACACCCGACTTGTATTTGGAAATGTCGTGAACTTTCCTGAAAAACCTGCCGATGCGCTCCACTTCCCTTTCACTGAACGCACCCCTCATGATTCCATCGCGCAAAAAAATCCTGAAATTATCACATTCATCGCTGCTCTCCTTGAAATAGGATATGTCAGCAAGCATGTCACAGGCATCTGAAACGACCTCATCAACACGCCTGCGAACAGCAGCTCCGACATGATCCGAAGACAAAGCGCCGGCATAATCATCCAATCCAACAAACAAATTGTAGGCAGCTATTTGAACGGCTTGGGAAAGATTGAGCGATGGAAACGCCGAAGAAGTCTCAATGGTGCAAACCATATTGCATGCGCGAACCTCGTCATCCGTAAGCCCATCGCTTTCACGTCCGAAAACCAGATTCACCTCACCAGGTGGAAACCCCCTCAGCATTTCAGCCAAATCCGACGGAGATTTTGACGCCCCTTTCCTGAACTTGCCGTTTCGTCTGGTAAAAGCAACCGACAGCGATGACGACGCAAGAGCATCATCAAGAGTCGGAAAAAGCATCTTGCGCTCAAACAGATCATAAGCATGCACGGAAAGCTGCCTGACCCTCGACTCATCAAATTGCGAACGACCGACGATCTTAAGCCTCCCTATCCCCATCGTCTTGGCTGCGCGGCACACGGAACCTATATTCTGGCAATCCTCCGGCTGCACAAGCACTATGCAGACTCTCGACAAATTCTCTTCTCTTCTCATGCTGCAGCGACCGATTACGCCCGACCAAAACCGACTTTGGCAAAAACCTCATCAAGTTTTCTGCCCGCGACTTCCCTAGCGCGTTTTGCGCCCTTATCAAGATATTCATCGACCATCCCGTCCGCCAAAACCTTGCGATACCGTTCCTGAATCGGCATCAAATGCTCAACCACACAATCGGCAATCGCCTTTTTGAATACGGAATATCTGGTCTCACCCTTGAATTTCGCAATAGCCTCAGGCAATCCGATCTCATTCAACGAGGCATAAATAGATATCAAATTGGATACTCCAGGCTTGCTTGCCTCATCATAATCGACACAAGCATCCATATCCGTAGCCGCGGATGATATCTTCTTGCGAATCGCCGCTTCATCGTCATCAAGAAATATCACACCCTTCGGACTCGTCGCGGACTTGCTCATTTTCTTGGAGGGATCCTGCAAATCCCTAACCCTTCCGCCAACATTCGGAATGACCGGCTCCGGCACGACGAAAGTATCGCCAAATCTGGAATTGAAGCATTCGGCTATATTTCGAGCAAGCTCCACATGCTGCTTCTGATCACTTCCGACAGGCACTATGTCCGCATCGTATATGAGAATATCAGCGGCCATGAGAACCGGATAGGTGAAGAGACCACACGGTATCTTCTTATCGGTCTTGCCTTCGGTCTTAACCTTGAATTGGGTCATGCGGGACAATTCGCCCATATTCGTTATGCACTCGAATATCCATGCGAGTTCCGCATGCAGCCGCACATCGCTTTGAATGAAGAACGTGCAATGCTTATCCGATAGCCCAGCGGCAACGAACCAAGCCAGAACCTCCCTATTGCGCCTATGAAGAAATTCCGGGTTCTGAGGAACCGTAATGGAGTGCATATCCGCAACTCCTATGAACGTATCGTAACTCTCCTGCAATTTCACAAACTGCCGTATGGAGCCTATGTAATTACCTATCGTCAGCGAGCCTGACGGCTGCACCAATGACAAAAACCTCTTCATCATCCTCTCCGACATCCGATTTCCCTTATAGATTCCAGTTTTGCGCATTGGATGCGCGCCGCATGTGAGAAATTATATTATAAAGCCGATTCATAAAGCAAACACAGAACGAGTCAGACCTGAACCGCCAGACGCATCAGCACGCCGCAATTGCGGCCGCTATCGTTAACTGCAACATTTTCAGGGTCAAAATGAAGATACCACGCATGTCCGTCATCATCGGAACTTGGCGTTCCGGTCCAGCATTCCCCGTATGATCCCGCATCATTTACCACTGAACCGTATCGATATCCCGAAGCCGGAATGAATACGGCTCCGGCATTTTCCATCAGCCCCCACTGCTGCAAATCATAGGCATTGGATTCGAATCCAGCCGCTTTTCCCGAAACGAATCCGCATCCGTCCGGAAGCGACCAGTCATCAGGAAGAATGACCATTCCGCAAACAGAAGCCGATGACGGAAGCCTTATAACGGCAAGCCCCAATTTGCCTTTCCGGTCTCCGGCACCAGATGTAAGATAATCCCATTCGCTCACGCTCAGCAATCTCCAACCGGATCCGATAATGCTCTCTATCGAATCCACGAATGAAACGTCGGATATTGCGCTGCCTTGCCCATCGTAATCGTCAGCAAACGCTGCCGCCGCATCCTTCGACCAATAAAAAAGACCGACATGGCCATCCGGAGTAGTCCCGCTGACGCCACCGATAACGGCGCCGAATCCAGCCCATGTCCTAAAATCATATTGGTTATCCTCAAAAGCCCATCCCGAAGATGCCTCATCACCCACATGATACAAACTGCCCTTGGAAAACCTGACGCGCTTACCATCAGGACTTGTCGTGAATATTCCGCTGAGAGCCTCAATCAAAAGATCGCGACCGCATATCAAGCACTTTCCATCATCTCCGCGAACATGGGAGGCCTTGCCGGAAACGACATTGTGTCCGCAAACCGCAGGATGCCAATGACTTGCGGAATCACTCGCCCAAACGCTATCAAAGGAATGTCCCTTCGGCGATATGGCAACGGATTGGGTATAACCGCACACAATGCAAGAGTGCTTCTTGCTTCCGGACTCCACACAGCCCGGCTCGGATTCGATAACCCATCCCCCAAAATCATGCTCATCCTCATCCGACCTGACATCATGGCCGCAAGACGCCTCATGCCAATGGCGTTCAGCATCACCTGTCCACGCATTCGATATGACATGCTCGTGCTTCCTTTTGCATGACACGCATGCCAAAGCAACCAAGCCAACAACTATAACCGCAACCGGTCTCCATTTCCCAATCATTCGATCATGCCCCTTCGCAAACAACTCAAGCATAAGAGCGCTTCCAAAGAACCCGCTGTTTTAAAATGTCTGCGGATTCGGACTCCGAGGTTTTTAGAAGCGCCCTAAAATCATATTGTCCTATTTTTTCTCGGTTTTATCAAACAATGGAGCTTCGCATCATTTTAAAATGAGTTTTGAAAAAACCTCAACGGAAAAAACATGTTTGTCATTTAACAGCCAAATGTGTAAAATCTCAAATATGCCTAAGAAAAACTATAAGAAAACAAACAAGAAAAAGAAGAAAGCCAAAGTTCCATCGTTACTCGGCGTATTCATAATCCTGCTGATTGCGATCATAATCGGAATAACAAACGGCAATCTGCGCGCAACGATATACAAATTGCTCGGAATGAACGAAAATCCGAGCACCACCGCTGTCACTACGACGAAAACCACGGCCGGAAGCGATTCGAAGCTGGAGCTTTCACGTTGCGATAGCGACAGCGCGATCCTACAGAAGACATACTACACTGTCGGATACAACAAAAACACAAAACAGCCGAATTGGGTCGGTTACTATCTCTCCAGCGCAAGGCTGAACGGAGGAAATGAAGAGAGAAGCGAGGATTTCAGAGAAGATGAATCCCTCAAACCGGCATGGCGCTCGCTGCTATCGGATTACAGGCGCTCAGGATACGACAGGGGCCATTTGGCACCGGCAGCGGATTTCAAATTCTCGGCGGAAGCAATGAGCGAGACGTTCTACCTATCGAACATGTCGCCGCAAATCCACGACTACAATGCGGGAATATGGCTGACTGCGGAAAAAGCCGCGCGTAAAAACGCATACGAATCCGGCGATCTGTATATAGTCACAGGACCAATATTCCATACCGATCCGCCCGCGTCAACCATAGGCGATTCCAAAGTCGGCGTTCCTGATGCGTTCTACAAGGTCTTTCTAGTCTACAACGACAACGAGAAAAAAGGCATAGGCCTCATAATACCCCACGAGAAAGGCAAATTCAAGAACCTCTCCTATTATGCCATGAGCATAGACGATGTGGAAAAGGAAACCGGAATTGATTTCTTCTACAATCTTCCGGATAATGACGAGAACAAAATCGAAGCATCGTTCAATGTAGCGGATTGGGTAATGAGGGACTACCAATTCTAAAGGACACTTCTGAAAGCATCCAAAACACTTGCAAAGCTTCCATTCGGCTGGGGACATGCGGCAACGCATAGCCTCCAGCCGAACGCTTTTTCTCGCAACGGACTATCTCCGCTTTTCACCATCTTCATCACTCATAGCACGTATTTGCGTTGCGCTGATCGGAACAATCATATGCGGCGGATCCACTAGAATATGCTCCGCATCCATATCATGCGCGATGGCTTTCACAAACGGCGGTTCGGCATCCCATGTCTCCAGATTCGGAAACGAATCATATATGACACCACAATCCAAGGAGAGAAAATCAATATTACCGAATCCGGATATGAATTTCCTCATTTCCGCAATACGCGAATCAACGCCAAGGGATTCCTTCGATATCACGATATCGCTTTTGATGATTTCCCTCTCCGCAATCCCATTGTAGAAAAGCACAACAGCGAGCCTCTCACACTCCCTGGAAGCGTATTCCATGCAATATTTGCGGCCCTTATGAAAAGGAATGAACTTCCAGCCATAAAACCCGCTCTTAAATCTTGGCTATGTCCGAATACATTTATTCTGCCATATCCAATCGCCGGATATGCGCCGCATATGCGCGCTTTGGGTCGCAAAGCCAT
>CADBSO010000139.1 GCA_902797395.1 uncultured Spirochaetales bacterium | reverse complement strand
TAGGCTTTTCGCCCCAAAGCGCGCCTCTCCAGCACCTCTCCGGCTCTGCGGCTCTGTCCTATCAGTCAAACTTTCGGACATAGCCAAGATTTTTTAAGGGTGCTTCCAAAGACCTGTTGCCTGGAGAGCGCCTGTGGGTTCCAGGGGCGAAAAACCGCCCTGAAAACTACCCTACAAATCTTTCTTGAAAAGCCTTGCGGCTATCGCATCACTCGCCTTACGCAATCTTGACAACGCCAAAAGCTTGCGCTCCCTCAACTGCTTCTGAATGCACTTCGAAGCCCGCAAAACCTCTTCCAACAGCTCACCTGCATCATCATGTATTCCAATAGAGTCCCCTACAGCGAAAACCCCGCCTGCGTTCGTCTGGTAGTTTTCATCGACCGCTATTCCACAAGACGCGCCGCATTGCTTCAAGCCACTTGTCTCCGCTAAAAGAGATTCCGGAAGGAATCCGCACGAGATAATCACATTGTCACACTCCGCATGTCCTTCGGTAATTTCACCTGAAGTGCTACGCGTCTCATAATTAACGCCTTCAACATGATCCACCCCAAGTATTTGCGTACAATCGGTCCTCAAAAGCAAACGGCACGGAAGGTTATCACGCAAAGCGGTTTCGCTGCGAATCAGCGAAGAGTCAGCTTTCCATCCGCCATCATAAGCGCATCTATCTCCGCTTTCCATCATAAGAACAACCTCGTCACCGCGCTCCATTGTCATTCGTGCGATTTCAAAAGCCAAATTGTTGCTTCCTATTATGATGCTCCTTTTCCCCAAATCCAAACTCTTCTTAAAAATCAGCTTCTGCATGGCTCCAGCAGTCATGACCCCCGACGGCCTGAAACCCGGGATACCCAATTCCCCTCTGGATATCTCCCTAGCTCCGGTACACACCACCACTGCTTTCGCCCGTATGCGTATCAGCGGATTGCTGGGATTGGAAGCCAACACTATCCTGTTTCTGGATATGCGATGCGCATGCGTTTCCAAAAAACATCTGATGTTCTTCTCGCAAGCAAGATTCACCAAATGCTCCAAATAGTCGCACATGCGAACCCTGCGCGGCGCATCCGGAAAACCAGGCAATCCGCCATTGGTTTCCAAAACAGCCGTGGAGCATCTCAGATTTCCGCCAAGCTCCGTTTCCCTTTCCAGAATGCAGACACTCTCAAATCCGGAATCGAACAAATCGATTGCGAGCACCAGCGCAGACAAGCCTCCGCCAATGATCGCTATATCATAGGAATAATAGCTGTTCCTAATTATCCTCATGCCCGTCCCTCTCAAATTGGTACGATCTCCCGCCCTTCTTCGTAACGTCAGACAATCTCATTTTCTTCTCATTCGCAAGTATCTGCGCTATATCATCCATGCAAAACGAACCCTGGCACCTGCCCATAAAAGCCAAAGTCCTTCTCTTGATCCCGTCTAATGAGACAGCGCCAAGAGTCCTGTTTATAGAATCCTTTATCTCGCCCAAGGAAACCTTATTGCACTTGCATACTATCTTAGCATAATCAGGATCCTTTTCCGCAAGCCTCTTAAACTCGCGCCTCTTCAACCCCGCAATTCTCGTTATGCCCTTCCGCTTCCTTGTCCAGAATGCCTTCTCCTTCAAATCCAGCATCTTTCTGATCAATTCCACAACATGCGCGCCTATCGCAGGAGCAGCTGTCAATCCGGGGGATTCCACGCCTGCGCAATCGATGAACCCTTTCACGGAATCATTCTCACCTATGATGAAATCCCCTCCATCCTCATGAGCCCTCAGTCCTGCGAATGCGTTTATCACCTTTGCTAGCGGCAAATGATTCATAATGATTCCAGCACCCTCGATTATCTTCCTTCGCCCTTCCTGCGTGGTTTTCACGTCTTCTTTGTCGGAAATATCCTCGGCAGTAGGGCCCAGCAAAACGTTCCCATGCACAGTAGGCGTCACCAAAATCCCCTTGCCCATCTCAGTTGGGGTAGGAAACACGGTATGGCGAACATAATCATCCATCCTATCCAAAACAAGATACTCACCCCTTCTCGGAGTTATCGAAATCCTATTCGGACAAATCATGTTGTGAATATCATCCGAATGAACACCCGCAGCATTGACAACAACTTTGGAAACGTATTCACGTCCCGCGGATGTGACCGTATGAAACAGCTCTCTGGATTTGAATACCGAAACAACTTCCGAATCAAATTCAAACTCCACGCCATTATCCGCCGCATTCTCCGCAAGCGCTATATTGAACTCAAACGGGCAGACTATGCAGGACTCCGGAGCGATAAGCGCGGCAATCGCGTTTTCGGAAATATTCGGTTCTATCATTCTGAGCTCGTTCCGGCCTATTATTCCGAGCTGGCGAACGCCATTCGCCCTTCCTCGCCGAAGAAGATCATGCAAAACCGGCAAACCATCATCGCCAGTACAGACCACAAGGCTTCCGTTCTTTTTGAAATTTATATCCAAGTCCTTGGCAAGCTTGCGGAACATCATGTTTCCAAGCACATTGAATTTCGCCTTAAGCGTTCCGGGACGAGCATCAAACCCTGCATGCATGACAGCGCTATTGGCTTTCGTAGAGCCCTCGCACACATCCGTTTCCTTCTCAATGACAATGGCTTTCAGCTTGTATGGAGAAAGACATCTGGCGACGCAAGAGCCTATTATTCCGGAACCTATTATCAGAACATCATAAATCATTTCAGGGCAGTTTTGAAAAAACCTTTCAAAACATTATAATTATAAAATCACGTTTTTGCAAAAAGGTGTCCGACAAATGCATGCTATAGAAAAGATCATATGCAGAAATGCCAAAAGAAACTCGATATCAGGCGAATCATTCATTGATGTTGAAGTCGATTTCACGATATTGAATGATCTGTATAACACAACCATAAGCTCTTTTGAAAAGCTGAAGCCGAATCTGAAAATCTTCAATCAGAAAAAATTCGGAATCTGCTTCAACTATTTCTCCGTCCCGCCAACTCAAAGGTCATTGGGGAAAAAAGCCGTAGTGGACAAATTGGTCGCAGCCAATGAACTGGATTACCAATTCGACATATACAGAGGAACATGGCAGGAGGAATTCATAAACGAGAAGCTCGCATGGTGCGGCGAAATAGTCCTGTCCGCTGATCAGCACACTCCTGCGCTCGGAGGCCTTGGAATATATGCGCTCAGCGGAGGAGAATCCGATATAGCGGCCTCAATGGCTACCGGACGGACATGGCTCAGAGTGCCTGAGATCGTGGAAGTAAGGCTGAACGGCAAAGTCAAACCCGGCATAAGCCCTCTTGATGCGGCGCTCTATGTGATAAAAAACATCGACAGGACAAATCTGACATTCAAGGTGATCGAATTCACAGGATCATACATAGAAGCAATGGATGCGGCATCGAGGGTCACATTCTGCAACCTCTTCTCGGAACTGGAAGTGCAGACATGTTATATGGAGCCATCAGGCGAGGTCCTAAGATACCTTGAAAGAAAAAACGGACGCAAATGCGAACCGATAACAAGCGATAGCGGCTACAAGTATTCGGAAACATACGAGTACGACATGTCCGAAGTAGTCCCAATGATCTCGCTATCGTCGGACTACAACAACATACTCACCGTAAAAGAGCTCGAAGAGCAGAACATCAAGATAACCGAAGGATTCATTGGAAGCTGCCAATCAGGCCAGACAAAAGACATAGAACCGGTTTACGATGCGATCAAAGGCAAGACTTTGCCGGATAAAAGCACGCTTACCATATGCCCCGCATCAAATGTCATACTGCGCGAATGCATGAATCTGGGATTCATAAAAGCATTCGAAGACGCCGGAGTCAAATGCATAGGCACCGGGTGCGCCTCATGCCTCGGAATGAGAGAAGACGCGCTCAGCATCGGCAATCCGATTCTCACGAATACAAACAGGATTTTCTGCGGCAGAATGAAGGTGGAAAAGGTAAAGCTCTATCAGGCAAGTTCCCTGACAATAGCGACAAGCGTAATGAACGGATACATCTCGACGCCAATAGAATGATGGGGGATGCGACGATATGGAAGAGAAAATAATAAGCGGCAAGGCGGTGATCGTAGGCGATAATATCACCAGCGAAATCATAATTCCAGAGAAGTATGTGGAAATCAAGGACCAAAAAGTTCTCGGAGACAGATGCTTTGAAGGCATCAGCGAGGATTTCTCCCCCTACTTCCCTACAGATGGGATCATAATCGCAGGCAAGTATTTCGGAAGAGGCAGCAACAGGGATTATCCTTGCATAGCAATAATGAACATGGGAGCCAAAGCCGTGATAGCAGAAAGCTTTTCCAGAATGTTCTACAGGAATGCTGTCAATCTTGGGCTGACGCTTGTGGAATGTGAAGGCTGCACGAAAAAAATAAAGCATAAGGACATCATCACAATAAACAAGGATGCTAACACGGTTAAAAACGAAACGACTGGCGCGACTCTGAAAACGAAACCGATCCTTACAATGGAATTGAGAGAAAAGCTCCTATTCAGCGGAATGCTAAAAGATAGTGAGCAGAACAGTGATGAAGAACAAGCCGAGAGCGAAAACGAAGAGGAAGCCGCTTCAAAAAAAGCTGCGGAAGAATCAAAGAGCGACAAGGCAATAGCTCGATTTCTGGATGAGCAGGCCAGCTATTACGATGATATAATGCTAAGCTTCAAAAAATCGGGAATCAAATCAATGAGACAGCTTAGAAACGAAGAAATAGCCGTATCACAAGGAGTCAGCATTCCAGAGCCTCCCAAGCCAGATGAAAGCAACGACACCCAGCCTGCCGAACCCGATTCATCCGCCCAATCGGAGGCAATGGAACAGTCGGTTCCTGATAAACCTGCAGAAATGCCAGACGAGAAGATGGAGCCAGACGAGCAAGCAGAAGAAAAAGAAGCCGAAGCGTCAAAGCCGGAAGCCGCTGCCGAATCCATCAAAACGCCTATCGAAGCGTCCGAGACAAAGGAAGCGACAGATATTAACGAGTCAGATAATCCATCCGAGGCAACAAATGCAGTCAAAACGAAGGATGAGGCTGAAGACTCCAACCCTGCGGAAAAAGCCGAAGCTTCCGAATCGGACAATCCGACTGAAGCGGACGACACAACCGAGTCATCGGAGAATGCCATTGAAAGCGGTTCGACCGATACGCAAGCGCCCGCAAGCGAGACGAAACCGAACGCAGTGCCCGAAAAGCAATCCAAAAAGCAAATGAAGAAGAAAAACAAGAAAAAAAGATAGGCTATGTCCGAAAGTTTGGCTGATAGGACAGAGCCGCAGAGCCGGAGAGGTGCTGGAAAGGCACGCTTTGGGGGCGAAAAGCCTAATGCAGGATAAGGCTTCGTATCTTGCGTTGCTGCGCATCCGCGATTACGTTGTATGCCTATCCAAATGGCT
>CADBSO010000138.1 GCA_902797395.1 uncultured Spirochaetales bacterium | reverse complement strand
GCAAAGCCATTTGGATAGGCATACAACGTAATCGCGGATGCGCAGCAACGCAAGATACGAAGCCTTATCCTGCATTAGGCTTTTCGACCCAAAGCGCGCCTCTCCAGCGCCTCTCCGGCTCTGCGGCCCTGTCCTGTCAGTCAAACTTTCGGACATAGCCGTGTCTTTTTCCCGGAAGTGTCGTGAAAACCGTCTGGCTTTTTGCGGCAAATTTTGTTGTATCAAGGTCATTGAATTTTGGTCGCACTTGTTTATTTTTCCGCTTGCGTATATAATCTGCGATTAAAATATCTTTCGAGGTTTTTCAAAACCAATTTCAAAATGATGCGAAGCTATTTTGAATCAGGGCATTCTTCGGGAAAACCGCATATGCTGTATGCATTTGGGAGTTTTCGAGAGGAATCCGTTGGCATTTTTTCTGGAGAAGAGAAAAAATGAAGCCCCGATTCAAAAGAACAAGCGGCATGAAGGAAGGAGTTTTGAAAAGACATCTTTTAAATAGAGAGAGGAGGGGGATGAATATGTCCGAAAAAATACCATACAAGATTTACCTTACAGAAAACGAGTTGCCGGACAGCTGGTACAATGTTCGGGCTGATATGAAGAACAAGCCCGCTCCGCTTATCAATCCGGGTACTCACAAGCCATGCACGGCAGATGAGCTCAAGCCTGTGTTTTGCGAGGAGCTCGTCAAGCAGGAGTTGAATGATACTGATGCCTATATTCCCATTCCGGATGGAATAAGGGAGTTCTATAGGATGTATAGGCCGTCTCCGCTTATCAGGGCTTATTGTTTGGAGAAGAAACTCGGAACTCCGGCTAAGATCTACTACAAGTTCGAAGGAAACAATACGAGCGGAAGCCATAAGCTCAATTCCGCAATTGCTCAGGCTTATTATGCCAAGGAGCAGGGCCTTAAGGGCGTTACTACGGAAACAGGAGCCGGACAATGGGGAACAGCCATGAGCATGGCATGCTCGTATTTTGACTTGGATTGCCAGGTTTATATGGTCAAGGTCTCATATGAGCAGAAGCCGTTCAGACGCGAGGTCATGAGGACCTATGGCGCGAAAGTCACTCCATCGCCTAGCGACACAACGGAGGTTGGACGCAAGATATTGTCCGAATTCCCTGAAACCGGCGGCAGTCTCGGATGCGCCATAAGCGAAGCTGTTGAAGCTGCTGTGACGCAGGAAGGATATCGCTATGTTCTTGGAAGCGTTCTCAGCCAGGTTGTGCTTCATCAATCGGTCATAGGCCTTGAGGCGATGGCTGCCATGGATAAGTACGGAATAAAGCCTGATGTGATCATAGGTTGCGCAGGCGGCGGATCCAATCTCGGAGGCCTTATGTCTCCGTTTGTCGGCAGAAAGCTCAGGGGTGAGGCTGATTATCAGTTCATAGCCGTGGAGCCTGCGAGCTGCCCGAGTCTTACGAGAGGCTCCTACCTTTATGATTTCTGTGATACCGGTCATGTTTGTCCGCTTGCCAAGATGTATACTCTGGGAAGCGAATTCATGCCTTCTCCGAATCATGCCGGCGGTTTGAGATATCATGGGATGAGCTCTATTCTGTCTCAGCTTTATCACGACAAGATTCTTCAGGCGCGCTCTGTTGAGCAGACTGCCGTGTTTGCCGCAGCCGAGCAGTTCGCTCGCGTCGAAGGCATATTGCCGGCGCCTGAGAGCAGCCATGCGATAAAGGTCGCCATTGATGAGGCGATGGAGTGCAAGAAAACCGGAGAAGCCAAGACGATTCTGTTCGGACTTACGGGCACCGGATATTTTGATATGTATGCGTACAAGGCATATAACGAGGGTACGATGACCGATTATATTCCGACCGATGAGGATATAGCTAAGGCTTTGAAAAACGTTCCTAAGGTCTGATCCGATTTATCGGGAGTGGATTTTCAATGATGTTGGAGTCTGAATCCATCGGATTTTGGAGACATCCTTGAGATTTTCCAGAGGTTTTTTAAAACTCATTTCAAAATGGTGCGAAGCCTATTTTGAATCAAGGTATTTTTCGAAAAACCGCGAATACCGCATGTATTTAGGGGTTTTTTCTTAAGAAAAAACATTTCTCGAAGAATCCACGGGATTTATGCCATGAATCAAAAGAGCGAGCAGCATGAAGGGAGGAGTTTTGAAAAACCTCTCTGAAATTTGGTAAAAGCGCGCTGGCTGGCTTCGACTTGCCAGCGCTTTTTCATATGCTTGCTGTTTTGTTGGTTTTCGCTTTTGGAATCCACAGGCGCTCTTCAGGTAGCAGGTTTTCAGAAACGCCTTTTGGAAACGCCCCTCTTTAAAAAAATGACGAAAGGAATATAATACGATAGTATGGATTTGAATGAAATTTTGGCCGCTTCGAGAAAAGCTTCGGTCGCTTTGGCGGCTTTGCAGCCTGAGCAGAGGAAACAGATGCTTCTGAATGTTAGGGATGCTCTGCTGGCAAATTGTGATTTTCTTTTGTCGGAGAATGCGAAGGATGTCGAAAACGCTAGAAAAAATGGAATGATAGATAGCATGATAGATCGCCTTTCATTGGATCGCAAGCGCTTGGAGTCAATAGCCAAAGGCGTTGGGGAAGTATCTGATCTCGCCGATGTTGTGAACATTGATCTAGAGCGCATCAGGCGCCCTAATGGTTTGGAGATAGTCAAGCGCAGCGTTCCGTTTGGCGTGATCGCGATGATTTTCGAGTCGCGTCCTAATGTTGGCGTGGATATTGCCAGTCTCTGCATGAAGACGGCGAATGCTTGCGTCTTGAAAGGCGGAAAGGAAGCGCTCGGATCAAATAAGGCGCTTGTGGGCGTAATGCGCGATGCGGTGTCCGGAATCGTTGATCCGAATGTGATAATGCTGATAGACGACAATTCGCGTGAGATCACGAATGAGCTGATGACGAAGAGGGGCATGGTTGATCTTTTGATTCCAAGAGGCGGAAAGGGCCTTATAAATTATGTCAAGGAAAATTCAAAGGTGCCTTTTATCGAAACCGGAGCGGGGAATTGTCACCTGTATGTTCATGAGAAAGCGGATTTGGGCATGGCGCTTGAAATCGCTGTGAATGCCAAATGCTCGAGGCCGTCTGTTTGCAATGCGATTGAGAATCTGGTTGTGGATGAGGCTGTAGCGGATGAGTTTCTGCCCATGTTGAAAAGGAGATTCGATGATTTCCCCGTGGAGATCAGGGGAGATGCCAGGGCTTGCTCTGTAATCGGATGCGCGAAAGCGTCGGATGAGGATTATTATACCGAATATGATGACTATGTCATTGCAGTGAAAGTGGTTTCCGGTCTGGATGAGGCTATTGATTTCATAAACGAGCATTCCACGAATCATAGCGAGGCCATTATCACCGGGGATCTGGCTGCGAGAGATGAATTCATGAGCAAGATCGACAGCGCTTGCGTGTATCATAACACATCGACGAGGTTTTCTGATGGCGGTGAGTTTGGCTTTGGCGCGGAGCTTGGAATTTCCACGCAGAAAATGCATGCAAGAGGTCCTATGGGAATACGCGAGATGACAAGCTACAAGTATTTCGTGTATGGCAATGGTCAGGTGAGATGAAATGCTTATGGAGAGTATGTGAAAATGAATGGTGGCGTGAAATTCGGAATATTGGGTGTCGGAAAGATGGGCAGCGCGACTTTAGGTGGTGTGCTGGCATCCGGCGCATTTAAGAAGGAAGACATATTGTTCTTCGATTATGATGAGAATGCCAAGGCAAAGCATGTGGCCCTCGGCATAACATTGGCGCAGAGCGAGAAGGATCTTCTCGACAGGTCCGACGTGATGTTGATTGCCATAAAGCCGCAAAGCTTCTCGGCTGTAGAGGCTCTTTCCGGTTGCGATGCGAGTTCAAAGGCGATAATCTCATTTGCGCCAGGCAAGAGGATCTCGTATCTGGAGTCGATTTTTCAAGGGGCGCTTATAGTTCGCGCGATGCCGAATACGCCGGCTCTTGTCTGCAGCGCCGCAGCTACGCTTTTTTCAAACGGCAAAGGGGATCTGAGGCTTTTGGAATATGTCAAGAGGATTTTCTCGTCAATCGGAACTTATGAGTTTCTTGATAGGGAAGAGGACATTGATATGGCGATACCCATAAACGGAAGCATGCCAGCGTATGTTTTTTCGTTCATAAGGGAATTTGTCGGCAGAGCGGTAGAGAAGGGGATCGATAGGCAGGTGGCTTTGAATTTGTGCATAAGCTCGATTGTGGGCTCATGCAAATTGCTTCAATCGTCCGATGAGGATCTGGATACTCTCATTAGAAATGTCTGCTCCAAAGGCGGCACTACGATTGCCGGTCTTGACAAACTGTATGAAAATGGTTTCAAGGAAGCGATAGTTTCCTGTTATGATGCGTGTTCGAACAGGTCGGTAGAGCTTGGCTCGTGATGGTTTTCGGAGGTTGGTTATTTCTACGATAGTTTTGAAAGTCGGAACTTCGTCGCTTGTCAATGGGGATTTTTCGATAAACAAGAAAAACATAAGCTCGCTTTTGTATTCCATTAGCGAATTACGCGATAAAGGCATTTCGGTGGTTCTTGTCACGAGCGGGGCTATAGTGTTCGGAATGCGCGAGCTGGGTCTTAGGAAACGGCCTAAGGATGTCATATCCCGTCAGGCGTGCGCTGCGGTTGGACAATCCAAGCTTATGATCGAGTATAGCAACATAGCTGGAATCTACGGAATAAATGTCGGTCAGATACTTCTCAATCACGATGACTTTAAGTTTTCCAACAGGATGAAGCACTTGAAGAACACGCTCAGAAAAATGTCGGGATACGGCGTTTTGCCTATAATAAACGAGAATGATGCGCTTGCTGTGGATGAGATAAAGTTTGGCGACAACGATACGCTTGCATCGTTTGTGGCGCCGCTTGTTGATGCCGAGTTGGTTGTTCTGCTTACTGATATAGATGGCCTTTATGATAAGGATCCAAGAAGCAATCCTGACGCCAAGCTCATAAAGGATGTCTATGGGGTTGATGATAATATAAAAGCGCTTGCAGCTCCTCCTCAGAGCGCTGTCGGCACTGGAGGCATGATCACGAAGGTGATGTCTGCCCGCTATGCGAATGAGCATGGCATTGATCTTATGATCTGCAATTCCAAGCATATGGGCAATTTGGCTGAGGTTCTTGACAGGAGGGACATCGGCACGATGTTCCATTCGAAAGTCAATCGATAGCGCCCTAAAGATTTTTGGAGATTTTTCAAGCCTCAATGGATTCCAGGAGAATAAAATGACTAAAGCACTTGTATTTCTTTCGTTTGCCTTGCTAGCGGCATTCGCTTTTGTTTCGTGTTCCAAAAAAGGCGCGGTGACGGAGCCTGAAAAGGAGCAGCCGAGCATTACCGTGACAAACACTTCGGTGGTTACTCTTACTGCTGATCAAGTCAGTTTCGATGTGACCATACGCGAGCGCGGCGATGATGTGGATAAGCTGACGGATAGCGGAAACATCCGTTCCAATAAGGTTAAGGCAGCGCTTAGAAAGCTGGGGATTGAGAACATGGCCACTCGGCAATTCAGCATAACGCCATACTATTCCTATATTATGATTGATAAGAAAGCCAACGAATATGATAGGGAAAACGAGCGCAAGGAGTACAGATATCATGAATATCTGCATGCTTTTACCGTGAAAATGGAGAATGTTGATAAGAATCCTGATCTTATCGGGAAGGCGATCGATTGCATAATGTCCGTTGGCGATGCGGAAATCAGCAATATCACCTATAGTATAACCGATAACAGAAAAGCCAATGCTTCGGTTCGTAGGGCTTCGGCTCAGGCTGTTATGCGCAAGATCAATTCATATGCGGATGGATGCGGTGTGAAAGTCAAGGGCATCCGCAACATGCATGAGGGAGCGTACACTCGCGATACCGGTGTCGTTATGGCTACCGGAGCGACAGCGAATCGTTCTGTCATGAAGTCAGCAGCTGCGCCTATGATGGAGATGGGTATGGCTGATTTGGATGAAGCTAAGGATGCGTCTACTCAGATCACTTCCGATAAGATAGGCGTTGATGCGGAGGTTGATTATACGGCATCACTTGGCGGAAGTCTTAAGAACAAGCTCAATGTAAGGGGATTTTCCGAAATAAAAGCTGTTCCTGATGTGGCTGAATTCATGGTTACCGTCAGAATTTCCGGTGACAGGATATCGGATCTTGTCAGGGAAAGCGCGAATATAATCAAGGGAGTTTGCCAGCGCTTGAACGGAGAGTGCGACATGACGACGGTTCAATATTCGGTTTCTCCGTATTTCATAAGCGATAAGTCTAGCGATTCTCAGATTTGGCATAGCGACAAGGCGAATGTATTGTCCAAATATGATTTCACACATGGCATACGTGTGAAAGTCATGGATTTTGATAAGGACAACAAGCTTGGAAGAGTAATCGATCTTGTCAAGAAAAATACCGATGAGCGCATATCCATAGGCAGCGTGACCTATAGCATCAGCGATAATACCAAGTATGCGGATGAGGCTCGCAAGGGCGCGACTGCTAATGGAAAGGAGAAGTGCGAGATATACGCTGACGGAGCAGGCGCCAAGACAAGTGGTGTTTTCAGTATAGTCGAAAACTATTCCGTTCAGGATACTGATATCAACGGGGATGAGCTTTATTACGGCAAGTCAGGCAAGAGAATCTACAATGGCAATGATATTGCCGACGGCCAGACTGTCATATTCCGCGATAAGGTAAGCGTCCGTGCGCAACTTACTGTAACAGCGGACATATAGAGGAGTTTTTTTCAAAACTCCTCCCTTCATGCTGCTCGCTATTTTGAGTCATGGCATAAATCCCGTGGATTCTTCGAGAAATGTTTTTTTGAGAAAAGAAAAAACACTAATACATGCGGTATTTGCGGTTTTTTCGAAGAATGCCCTGATTCAAAACAGGCTTCGCATCATTTTGAAATGAGTTTTGAAAACCTTATTTTTTTTGGCTATGTCCGAAAGTTTGACTGATAGGACAGAGCCGCAGAGCCGGAGAGGTGCTGGAGAG
>CADBSO010000137.1 GCA_902797395.1 uncultured Spirochaetales bacterium | reverse complement strand
ATTTGGATAGGCACGAAGCCTTATCCTGCATTAGGCTTTTCGCCCCAAAGCGTGCCTCTCCAGCACCTCTCCGGCTCTGCGGCTCTATCCTATCAGTCAAACTTTCGGACATAGCCAAAAACTATGCAAGAATGTAAGGGAATTGTCTTCCTAGAGTCTGCAAATATTATCATACAATCCAGTCATAAGGAAGCATCAGCGGATATTTTGGCATATGAGCGACTGATAGCTTTGGGCAAAAAGACGCATCTGCTCAGAACTATCTGCCTCATCTATCGTTATAAGCACCTTTTTCCCAGCTTTCGATATCCTATCAAGCATTTTCTTCAAAAGCGAATACGCAATCACAGCCGGCTCCTCACCCTTAAGCGAAAAAGTCATGCCGGAAAAAGAAAAGCTGAATTCCTTTTCAAGTGTCATGCTTCTCGCCCTTCCGGTTTCATAAATTTCAGAAGCAATGTTCTCTATGAGATTGTCCTTAGCCCCCGGATCAATGACAATCCAATTATCGGACTTGGATAATCGACTATGAACCGATAACATCAGCACAGTCTTTCCGCTGCCCCTCGGCCCTGTTATAACATACACCATGCTAGCCGGAGAGGAAGCCGAGAAATCGCTTATTATCCTCTCACTCTCCCATATTCTTGCTATAGAATTTTCAGGCTCAACTCCGAATATTATGGAAAATGGATTTTCTTCATGTTCAGATTTTAGAACTCTTTAGAACTGTCACATACAACATCATAAAGAACAATGACGAACCCAAGCCATACTACATCGTAATCAGCGCTTGCTTTTGACGGCAATCGTACTCTACTTTAATCACTTTAAGGAGACTTATTATATCTTCACCTATATTCCTTGCAGTTTCGTCATAAGTGCTTCCGCCTCTTAATTCAATGCTTTTGCGCATGCCTGCATTTCCATCTTTTTCAAAATTCTCGCCCGATAAAACATCAAACCAACCATTTTGCTTTATCTCTTCTTCGAAAACAGTATTTTTATTTTTATCATGGCAATAATCCCTTTTGAAAAAAATGAGTTCTATCGTTTTTGACGCTTTGGAAAAAATATCTATGACATAACCTTTTGAATTTTGCGTAGAAATCAAAAGAAAATTCTCAACTACAAGAACATTATTAGACCATATCCATATTTTCTCAGCAAGCAATGGCTTGATGGAATTCTCATCTAATATATCTCTAACCCTATCAATCACTTTATTCCACTCCGAAGGACATGCGTTTTCTTTAAGCTTTTCCAAATAGTTCCATACCTTGTTTTGACAGTCGCTAATTGCGTTTAATTTATCATACTCGTCTTCCATTTCATTCAATTTAAGTAATCTCGTAATTTCATCAACCATGGCTTCATTAAACTCCTTATCATTATCCCTATAGCCATATCTTCCGTTAAGATGATCAATGTATTGATTCAATGCGGTAGTCAATGTGATATTCTTAATCTCAATAATCTTTGAAAAATCCATTAGCAACGGCAAAATATGCATTTTGTAGTTTATCGGTATGAACCTACCCAAATTTTGCTCGTTTTCATATCCCAACACCTCTTTAGCCTTGCTTGTAAGACTATATGGCTCCGGCCATTTGCGGCCATCATCAGTCAGATAAACCACAAAAACCTTTTCTTTGCTGCCGATGCAATTCATGGCCGTATCTGTATATCTTTCGATTTGGGCATACTGATCTCTAGCCCATTGAATCTTATTTTCGATTACTATCGCCGCTTCACCCCGCAATTCAATATATATGTCTATGTTATCCCACTGATCCTTTATTTTCGGCTCACCAGTGCCAAATAATACTTGCGGAACCGGACCGGAAAGACAATGCGAGCCATTTCCCAACTCTTTATTAAGAAGCTGAACAAACTTCTTCAAAAAAAGATATTCATTGTTTTTCTTATATCCGAATAAGCATGAAAGAATCCTCGAATGGGCATTTTCATTGGCTCTGCACAAATCTATCAGATTAACATTGTACTTCTTGAGTTTCTCCGCTCTTAAAATGGCAATTATTATTTCCTCTATTTGACAATCTTTCATATTAAAATGATATCAATTCCTAACAAACAAGCAATTTAAACGCTAATTCTTAAGCCTCTCAACTCTAGCCGCATGCTTTTTGGTATTCCTGTCATAGCTGATCGCTACAAGAATCATATTGTCCTTATAATGCTTGAGACTATCAGGATACTTGCGTTTCAAAATCTGTTCCATTCCCGTATCAACGGTTCCGTCCACCTTTAGCTCTACTACGATCGCCGGAGCGTCTGACTGCGGCCTATACGGCAGGAAAACAACATCGGCAAACCCATTTCCGGACGGAAGTTCCGGAATAACCGTATAATTGTCCCTGGCGGCAATAAAAGCAAGCATGATTGCGCTTTGCAAGCTTTGCTCGTTATTATACGACAAATTGCTGGACACCTCACGATGCGCGGATTCGAGGCACTCCGCTACAAGCTCACTCCTGCATTTCCTCACATTTTCCAAAAGCATCCCGGAAAGCTTGATGATTTCAATGGTTTTCGAATACTTCCCCGTCGCTTTCAAAGCATCAATCCACTGCCGTCGTACTTCATAATTCGGGATGCGCACTGTTTCCGAATCCTGATCATATGACAAATATCCAAGGTGAATGCAATACGTGAAAACATCATCCTTGCTATTGAAGGCAAGGCGGTCCATCCGGTTTTCATAGGAAGTAACCTCAACGCATATGCTCTCTCCGGACAGCAAGCGATTGACGTCTTCCGAAATGCCATCGAGATCCATTGATATGAAATCACTGACCGCCTCAAACGAACCTGTCGCAGCCCAATAGCTCGCAAACCTTCCTGTCAGCGCAAGCTCACAGACCGATTTCGGAGAATACAGCTCGGCCTCTCCCATATGATAGCCATCATACCACCGGCGGCACTCATCCATATCAATGCCACGCTCCGCGCAAATCGTCTCCACCTCGCGCGATGTGAACCCCGTGAATTCAAGAAGGTTTCTCGGCGACAACATGGTATATTCCGTAAAATTATTGAGCTTGCTCTGAAATTTTTCGCGAACTATAGGCAGAATACCGGTCATATAAGCCAGAGCAATCGTTTGCGTAACGCTCAAACTCTTGAAAAGCCCGTTCAGAAATTCCAGATATCTTTCAAACAAACTATCCGCGGCTTTCCTTCTGATCAGCGCATCATACTCATCAATCAGAACAACAAACTTCTCGCCGGTAGCGGAATATGCATCCTTCAACAAAGAAGCTATGGAATTCCCGCCAAAGCTCACATTCGGAAACTGAACGGCGAATTCCTTCGATACAGCATCAAACATCGAATTGAACATTCCTGCCTTGTCATCGCCGCAATTATCATAAAAATCATTGAAATCAAGCATCAGGACATTGAATTTCCCCAGATGCTTGTGAAAACCGGCGCTGTTGGAAATTTTAAGACCCTTGAAAACCTTGCCGTCCGCACCTTTTGAATAATATGCGGCTAGCATCACCAAAGCCATTGACTTCCCGAACCGCCTAGGACGGGAAACGCACATATACTTATCACGTGACAAAACAGCTTTATTCACCTCGGAAATAAGCATGGTCTTATCGACATACAACGGAGATGCGAGCGACTCCTCAAATAGCCCGGACCCGGGATTAAGATACAATCCGTTTGTCATATTCAGATTATACCCCTAAGACCACGAACCATCAAACTTGCCATCTCTCAGAAAACCGATGTCCCAGCGCGTATTCGCAAATAGAATTATACGAGGTTTCCAGAGCTACAGAATCTGCAGCTGCTCCAGAGCCTTCTGCAGCTTGGCGTTATCCTCCTGCTGACGTTTCTCTAAGCATGAACGACAGAAGTTCACTCTCTTGTTCTTAACGGGATCGAAGGCCTCGTAAAGGGCCAGATGTTCGCCACACACCTCACACATTATGGAACCAAAAAGAGATTTAAGGCTATTGGAGGAAGAACTCGAACTATTGGCACTACCGACATTTGAAACAGACTTTGATGCGGAATCCGCTTTCAAATTTGCGCTTACCAGCCTCACCTCGTACTTATCGGCATTTTTATCCGGAACCATACCAAAAACATACTTCCCGTCCTTGTAGACAGAATCCGCAATCTTGACCCCATCAGATTTTCTTACCAAAGCAAACGAAAAGCCGCAGTCTTTGATTTCAGGCAGTTTGCCATAAGAAAACTCTACGCCGACATTTTCGTCTTCCGCGTACTGTTTGATGTAATTGTAAATCAATCCAATAGTACTCAGTTTCAATGTTATGCCGTACTCATACGAATATGTTTTTGTTGCATGATCCGGAATACATTTCGGGTCGGAAACCTCGCTCATTTCAAATAGCTCTGCCATAGGCCTTCCGTTCAGATTGTCCCTGCAGTCCGCCTCGAGAAGCCCCACCGCATCATGGAACTCAAAATCCGAAAGTTTTCCAAGCTGTTTCCTAAAACCAAACCTGAATATCTTTCCATATGTATCATCTGCAGAATTGCCCTTGACCTTATCATATCCTTCTTTAGGATCGCCAAACATATCACCTAGACCCAGCAAATCAAATGTTTCACCCAAAACAAGATTGTTATTATATTCGTACCACACATAATCATAACTTAGATCGTCAACTGCGCTTTTCGCATCTAAAAAGGCATAAAAGCGTGGGAAATCCTTTTGCAAGCGTTTTAAAATCTCTGTCTTAACCTCCGCAACCACGCTATCGAAATACTTTCTGCCGATCCTAGAATATGTCTCGTTTAACAAGGACGTAAATTGCGGATTATTATCAACATAGTCTCCTCTTATATGTGCGGGATCCATTCTATTCTCTTTTAAATTAGAAATATCAAAACATGCTGCACCAAAAGCTCCACTATTAAGAAGCTTGCGAAACACTTCAACATAATCACCCGACTCCTAAAGTTTCAGAACCTCACTTAAATCTTCTTCAACATGCTTGCTATCACCTGTCGCATGCTCGTCCGAACCACCGCCAAACAAACCTTTAACCGTGCTGCAAGATGCAAATGCAAATGCTAGCAAAACAGCCATGGCTACAAAGCTCCTTTTTAATTTCATCGCAATCATCTCCTTTCAATCAAGACTAACAAGACAAAATACAGTCCATCCTTAACAATCAATTAACCCACACACATTAACCAGTATGATTGCCCGCAGCACAATCCATTTCTGTCAACACTTCGAAATCACGGATCCTGTATATCACGGCTCGGTCATCTGCTTCCCTCACCATGATGAATTTCGCAAACGAATCCGTTTCATCTCCCAGTGCCCGTCAAACCAACCTCGCCAGCAAATCCAGAGCGATCCTCCTAAGAGCAAACATTTTCTAGAGTTTTTTTTCAAAACGGCGAATATTTTTAGGAAACGCAAATGCGTTTCCTTCGCCTTCTGCGCTACATTATAAGCAGGAGGCGAAGCCGACAGGATGCATCCGGCGCTTTCGGAGTTAGGAGTCGATCGGCTTCGTCACAGAAGGTTTCAATTGCGGTTTTAAGATGTTCTCAAGAAACTTTCAAAATTTTCACTCGTTGTAGTCGATGTAACGGCATCAGGGTATGCGGACTTGAAACCTCTTGAGAACACGGCGGCCCTTTTCGGATTGAACTTGAACTCGAATGCTTCCATTTTCCCATCGTACAATTCAATGTAATCCACTTCTGATTGCGTAGTCGTCCGCCAAAAATAACATTTCGCTTTCCTTCTGCTGCTGTTGTTGAGCTTTATCCTTTCGCTTATGAGATAATTCTCAAACAACGCCCCCTTTTCATCGCCGCTTCTCAAACGAAAATCCGTGAAGTCGGACAGCACCGCGTTTCTTATTCCGCAATCATAAAAGAAAGCCTTTCTCGATTTCTTCAGTTCGGTACGCCTGTTCGAAGAATACGAACCCAATGTGAATATTATATACGATTGCTCCAGAATGGAAATGTACTTTGAAACAGTATCCTTGTTTATTCCAACCAATCCGGAAAGTTCGTTAAGGCTGAATTCGTTTCCGATTTGAAGGGCAAGCGCATTCAACAATTTGAGGAATGTCTGCGATTTTCTCACTCCATCAACCGCCAGCACATCACGCAGCAAATAGCTTTCGGCGATTTCCTCTATGGCATCCCTTTTATCGGAGCTCACGACCACTTCCGGATAGGAACCGTATACAAGCCTGGACTCCAAAGACATTCTTTCTTCGGCGACGCTGCTTGCATTTGACAACTCATTAAACGACAACGGCAACAACGTCCATTCCCGTTTTCTGCCTGTCAAAGCCTCCCCTGAGACATTCATCAGCTCAAAAGAGGATGATCCGGTCATTATCAGATGAACATCATCGAAATTATCCACAAGCATTTTGGCAGCATCTCCGATATTCGGTATCTTTTGCGCCTCGTCAATGAACACATGTTTTTTGCTTCCAAGGCAATCCTTCCATCTCAATATGCTCATTCCGCTTAGCAATTCGCGATGCGTCATGTCATCGCCTGTGTAATACAACAGATTATCAGACACCGGATGACAGATCTTGCGCACCAGAGTAGTCTTCCCGCTTTGCCTTGGGCCCTTTATTATAACCGCCTTGTTTCCGTTCAAGAACATTTCCCTGACCTGGCTTTCTATATCCCTATCTATCATCGTCATGATTGAATTGTATATAAAACGCACGGATAAGGCAAATATATGAGTTTTGGCGATTATAATAGCTGATTATCATATTTTTTAGCCATTATAATAGCAAAATACCAGAAATGATATGAAATGCAAGTGCTCCTGAAACCTCAAACAAATTCCACAGGGACAGCATACGCATCTTTCGCCACAGCACTCAACGCTTGCATCGGTTTGGCTTGGTTTTCGTGCGATTTTTTGATTTCGCTTATGACATGATTTTTTAAAATACGTTCCGGCCATGGCGCCGTTTCGCAATGTTGCGATATCACGCCATCCAGTCAGATATGCAGCCAAGCCGGTATCGGAAAAATACAATTTCGGCATCCTGACAACACGCTTTTTCACATTCAACGAATATAGATAAAGGAAAAACACCAAGCCCGATGCATTATTCGCGGAAAGCCACCTTTTCACCGCTGCCTCGCTAACACCAATATCTCTGGAAACATCCTTGAAATTAATCAGCCTGCCTATGCGAGCCGCACAAACGCCAATGAATTGCATGAAATAAGGTTTTTTCAAAACTCCTTCCTTCATGCCGCTTGCTCTTTTGAATCAGGGCATAAATCCGGCGGATTCTTCTCAAAAACTCCCGAATACATACAGTATTTGCGGTTTTTTCGAAAACAGAATAGCTTCGCATCATTTTGAAATTAGTTTTGAAAAAACCTCGAATTGAATTTCATCGGTTATCAAAGAAATCTGCCTGATGTCTCTAATCTATCTATTGTTTTTTCAGCATGGCGGACAATATATTTCATTTTTTTCGGATAATATCAACTAGTATATATGTATTATCCGAGTTTTTTTAGGGCGCTTCTAAAAACCTGCTGTTTGAAAATGCCTGCGGATTTTCGAGACAGAAAACCGGCAGATTTTTCTTTCCGAGAAGAAAAGGAAAACAGGAATACTGACCGTTCTCGAGGCTTTTTGCCGGTTTTATGGCCGGAAAGGCGTCTGGCAGGTT
>CADBSO010000136.1 GCA_902797395.1 uncultured Spirochaetales bacterium | reverse complement strand
CTCGTAATATGATTTGCCATCGAAAAAAATTCTCACGCCGTTCAAACCGGCATATTCATCAAAAATTCCGGTATTGCAATGGACGAACAAGCGATCCTTGGCTCTTGTGATTCCAACGAACAGCTTTCTGGCCGCCTCATCATCCTTGCATTGCTCGCCGGAAAGGGCCAGATACACGGTTTTGAATTCCCTGCCTTTCGCCTTATGAATGGTTGAAACGACTACCGCAGAACTGTCTTCTGTGTAAAAGTCCTCATATTTCGACTCTTTCAGAAACTCCTCGAAATCGCCAAAATACTTGCCGAACGAAGCGACGGCCTCGTATTCAGAGAACAAATTCCTCATGTTATCGAGACATTCGCTGCCAACATATTTGTCTTCCAAACGCCTTTTCGCGCTCTCCCAAGCCCCATCGTTGATTCTTCCGCCGACTTGACCCGAAACATTCGCAGTGCCACCGCGATCCAATCCGTCCGCAAGCGATTTCAGAAAATATCTGACTTCAGCCAGATTATATAATCTGAAATCATCGGATGATTGAATGAGTTTGGCATTTATTCCGTTTCGCAAAAGCAAACCGACAATGCGCATGGCCTCTTCATTGGTATTGGTCAGCACCGCCACATCGTCAACGGCGCCAGACTCGGAAACAGAAGCAGCGATATCATCGGCTATGCATCTTTCAAAAGCGCAAGAAGAATGACGGATGATGACGACCTCTCCGGAGTCCTGCCTGACAGCCCTGAGAGGAAAAGACTTCAGGCGGCCTGATATCCTCCTTGCAAAAGCATTCGCAAAATCCACAATGCTGACGGCGCTTCTGTAGTTTTCCGTCATGTCATACCTGGCTGCCCCATACGAATCGGACAGCAGCCGCATGTTAGCAGAACTCGAACCGCGAAATTCATATATGTTCTGATCGTCATCCCCGACCGCTATGATCCTCATGTCGTCATTGGATTCAGCGATCGCTTTTACAAGAGCAAGCTCATCGGCATCCATATCCTGGGCCTCATCAATAACAAGAACGCTTTTGGAGATGCGGCCATTCTCCGCTTCGCCACCAATTATCATCCGTGTCGCCTCACGTACCACATCATCGGAATCCTGCAGGCTGCCAGACCTGCCAAGGCAATCAAATGCAAAAGAATGGAAGGTTTTGATTTCAACATAGCCGACAGCATTGCCTATCAGCGCATGAAGGCGTTTTTTGAACTCAGTTGCCGCCGCCCTCGAAAACGTAAGCATCAGAAGCTGCTCGGCCTTGACATCCTCGAGAAGCAACAATGAAGCGAGCTTATGAACGAGGACCATCGTCTTTCCGCTTCCCGGACCTGCAGCAACTACTATGAGCTTTGAAGCATCATCATTTATTATCCGCAACTGGGCCTCAGACAGCCCATGAAAAATCTGACGATACTTTGACGGCGTGATATTGCGCTGTATCTCAAGCTGCCTCCCCTCATTGAAATACTTCGATATGAACTGCTTGTAATCCATCAGGAAGTAGTCGCTGACAAAACGCATCGCAGCATCGTAATCACGCACCACCAAATTGGCATATTCGCCTACAATGTGAATCTGCTGCATTCTCATCTTGTAGAATTCATCAAGCGACTTGTAATCATCCTTCTTGTATTTTATCTTGTTGTCCAGAACCAGCCGCCTGATCTGCATTGCATTGTAGATGACGAGAAAACCGCCTTCCAGCCGCAATGCGCCTATTTTCGACAAATAAAGAAGCGCATCCTCCACATCCGCAACGAAAAGCGCATCATCACCCACCCCGAACTGCGCACCCGACCGGCACTCTTTCCATATTCCCATGAGGGAAAAGCAGACCATTCGCTCACGTGATTCGGGACCTGAGATGCCCTTCCTCGCAGAACGGGCGCCCGCCGGACCTCCAGAAGGCTGATCGGCTGCAAGCTGGTAAAGAATGCCTACAATTTTCCTGCAGGCAGCAATCCTTTTGCGAAATTTTGAAAGCAACGAAGAAAGATCAGACTGCAAAACTACGGGGACGTTCTGATAATTCGAAACCCAATTATCGCTTTCTGGGCAGACGCCTTTGCTCACATACCCTTTTACTATCAGAAAATACAATAGTGTCTTCAAGTTTTTGACCGACGATCCGGAAATTCCGGCTTTCAGCGCCGCCTCATTGGTTTTCTTGAAATCCAATATGCATCCCTGCTCGCTCAACTGACGCAAGAGAAACTCCTCCAAAGCTGAAAAACGGCTCAATGCCAAATTCGATCTGGTTGAAGTTTCGCCGAGCGGAATATATGCATACATGTCCTTGGAATCATCCATCAGATTGTTCTGACGCATAATGCTAACACAAAAAATCACTTCGTCCTTCGGTATTCCCAGCAAATCCGAAATATAATCCACGCGAGATTCGGGATCGTCATTTCCGGCCGCCGATTTGCTTCTGGATGAAATGAGGGACTTCATAATGCGCTTGGCATTTTCCTTCTGCCTGTCATCGAATTGCGTTATGCTGTCTATCCGCGACCCTCCTTCCGCCATATCCCTGACAAGAATGCTCGTCGCAAAAACACGAGGACAATTGTTCCCTCTGACGACATAACCTGCATTCTCCAAAGCGGCAATTGCAGTCCTGACCCTGCCTTCAAAATCTCCCCCTGCATCATCCCAGCCAGCCTGACGTGCTATTTCAAGCGCAGAGCAGTGAATTGCCGGCCTGGTTCGCGTCATATCTTTGACGGCCTTCCATATCTGCTGTATTTCGGAAATGCTCAATTTCATCTGATTCAAAAGAATGAAATGCTTGTCGAGATCGCTGTCATTGAAAAGAACATAGCAGTCCGCATCCAGATTCTCATTTCTGCCGGCTCGCCCCGCTTCTTGCACGTAGTTCTCCAAAGAGTCCGATATGTCATAATGAATCACAAGGCCTATATCTTTCTTGTCCACACCCATTCCAAAAGCGGAAGTGGCAACGATGATGCGAACCTCGTTCCTGAGAAAAGCCTCCTGGTTGGCTATCTTATCCGCTGAAGCCATGCGCCCATTGAAAGGCAAAGCCGGAAAACCATCCCGTGAAAGCCTGTCAGCCAACATAATGCTGCGCTTCGTCCTTGACACGTAGACTATTGTCGGACAGACATTCTGAGAGACCAACGTTCTCAAAGCATAGTATTTCTCGTCCTCAGTCTCCTTGTAAAGCACCTGATAATGAAGATTCCGCCTTGTCGCTGAAGAAGTGAAAAGTTCCATCTCGACACCAAGCTTGTCACGAAAATAGCAGGCTATGTCCGAAATGACCTTTTGCTTCGCAGTAGCAGTAAAGCAGGATACCGGAACGGAGGCCTTCATGTTCTTCTTCTGCTGATACGAACGAATGAAATCCCCTATGTAAAGATAATCCACTCGGAAATCATGCCCCCATGAGGAAAAGCAATGCGCCTCGTCTATGACGAAACGAACGCAATTCCTGGAAAGAATCAATCGCTCGATCGTCGGCGACCTCAGCTGTTCCGGAGATATGTATAACAAGGAGGCAAGACCGCTGAGCACTCTGCCTATCGCTTCGCTTCGCTCCACAGGACTCAAAAGCCCGTTTATGGCCACCGCATCCGCAAATCCTTCCTCGGCCAGATTGTCAACCTGGTCTTTCATCAATGACTGCAAGGGCGATATCACAACGGTAAGCCCGGCGGCGCATTCGCCCGCAACCATCGCCGGAAGCTGGAACGCCAAGGATTTTCCGCCTCCCGTAGGGAATACCGCCAGAAGCGACTTCCCATGCAATGCCGCTGAGACAGCCTTTTCCTGAAGAGGCTCGCCCTCATATTCCCTGAAGCTGTCAAACCCAAAATATTGCTTCAGCTTCTTATGCGGATCCAATCTGTCGGAACAATAGGCACAACCCTTTTTGCACGGAACATAGCGCAATTCGCGTACGATAGAGCCTATCAGAGGATAATTCCTTTCCAACCATCCCGGTGTCACGGAATGATAGTCCGCAGCCATGATCAAAGCCAAAGCATATGCAAGCTCCAAAGAATCACGCCTTATCATCCTGCCGATATTCGAATTATGGCAGATTCTGCCTGCGAATGCCGATCGTATCAGATCCTCCGCTCCCAATCGCTTCGGAAGAAACCCGACATAATCGAAAAACCCGCTAAATTCCTTCCTTGATGAAAGCAAGCAGTAATAAATGCTTTTAACGGTTTCGTCAAGGGAATGGAAAGCGCTGACCTCATCACGGAACAATTCCATCGCCTTCTTGGCATCACACAACGGGTTGTTCGCCTGCTCTGTCCTGAGCTTGTCATCTTTGACAAGAGCATGATACGGCCTGTTCGGAAACAACAACGGAGACAGATACAGAGTATCTATAGCCTTTCCGGCGGATGCGGCTTCAGAAAGGTATTTGAGATCATGATTTATGATATTATGACCGCAAACGAATCCGACGCCGTCGATGAACTTTGCGAATGCGGATCTGTCACCGGAATGGAACTCCCTGCCATCCCTGACCGCGCCTATGTCATGAACGCGTTTGTCATCCACTCCGATTTCAGCATCAAAGAAAACTACCGATTCCAACATTTGCTCGAAACTGAGTGCCTCCCATCAGAATCCGTAAAGGGCACTTCTAAAAACCTGCTGTTTGAAAATGCCTGCGGATTTTCGAGGCAGAAAAACGGCAATTTTCCTTTCCGAGAAGAAAAGGAAAACAGGAATACTGACCGTTCTCGAGGCTTTTTGCCGGTTTTATGGCCGGAAAGGCGTCTGGCAGGTT
>CADBSO010000135.1 GCA_902797395.1 uncultured Spirochaetales bacterium | reverse complement strand
TCCGCATTCGACGCATGGTCCCGGCCGAACGATCAGCTCAGGAAGCTGTGCGGAGGAAAATCAAATTAATTATGGCGTTTACTATAGAACCGGTGAGGTTTCGATAAGGGATGATGCCGATCGCAGCACTGACAAGACCGTTGAGGTCTGGCTCGCTTATTCGGATGGCAAGGAAGTTCCGGGAACGAGGTTCAAGGTTGATGTTCCGCGTGTGATTACCATCGAGTCTGTAAGCATAGTGATGGAGGATGGCAGTTCGGTTCCTTCCGAGGGAATCAGTGTGCGTGAGTTTGAAACGGTTTCACTCAAGGCCAAGGTTTTCCCGGAGATGGCGGAGGATAGCGAGGTCACTTGGTCTGTTGAATACGAATCCGAGGATGACGAGGATCGCATCACGACATCCGGAGGGCTTGACATAACGGGTTTGACGGCAGGTGGAAGGTGCGTGATCACAGCCAAATCCGGAAAGAACTCAAGCGTTTCATCTCTTCCGGTTGAGGCGGTTGTCGTTGAATATTCTGCTCCCAGCAAATCGGCGTTCATATCCTTTAAGGCATGGGATGGCGCAGAATACTCTGATTTCGGAAGTGTCATGAAGATACGCAAGGGTCTTGGCTTCATTGCTCCGGAAACCGTTCCGGAGGATATATCGCTCGGAGGCAAGACATATGTTTTCATTGGGTGGTCGGAGAATCCGGCCGGCAAGACATCGCCGTCTCCGGCGGAGCCTATTGTTACATCCGATGACAGCCAGCTGTTCTCAGGTAAGGTGAGTGACGATGCCGTGCTGTATGCCTGCTACGCGCCTAGCGTTCATTTGACATTCATGTATTGGAATCCAAAAAGCGCGGAGGAGTCCAAATGGGAGGCTTTCGATGAATCGGATGTCAGGTTCGCTTCCGCTTTCTCTTCTCCGGATAGTCGTCCGGGACTGGTAAGCTTTGATGATGGAACGGTGTCCGGTAATTACGTATTCAGCGGCTGGACCGATGCGGATATGTCCGCCAGCAATCCGTCGACTTCTGTTCTTCCGTCATCCGGCGCGTATTCTTCCGGCAGCATCGAATCCGATGTGGTGCTGTATGCCTGCTATGAGAGATTCAGCTATATGTCGAATATGGTGACCGTTGAGTATGGCAATACTAGGTTTCAGGTATCCAAATATGAGATTACGCAGGAAGTCTGGGATTATGTCTATGAATGGATTCAGCAGGATGATGGGCGCAAGCAAAGGTATTCGCATATACCAGCCAATCCTTCGCTTTTCAAGAGGGATCCGGCTATTACAAATGGGAGGCTGGAAGATGCGCGCAAGCGTCCTGTGGAACGTGTTATTTGGACCGAGGCGTGTAGTTTCTGCAATGCCTTGTCGGAAATGGAAGGGCTGCAGCCCGATCACTATGATGGCACGAATTCCGCAAATGCAAATTTAGTATGTTTCGACGCTGCTACTATTTGGCTTAAAAGCATTAAAAGCAGATGCTCCAAAACCGAAGATGCGGGTTATAGGATTCCATCGGTTAATGAATGGAAGATAGCCGCTTGCGGAGGGAATTACAAGCCTGATGGAAGCTCGCTGTTCAAATATTCCGGAAGTGATGACATAGACGAGGTCGGCTGGAATCGAGGGGATGATTATTCCAACGGCGGAAATGCTCAGGAAATGACCCACCAGGTCGGGTTGCTTGCTCCGAATGGGTACGGATTGTACGACATGACCGGAAATGTGATAGAGTGGCGCATGGAAACGGATGAGGTTAATGTGGAGATTATGGATGCGAGCCGGAGGAATTTCAAATACGCGCTTGGAGGGGGGGGTAGGATACGAGTTCTGCCAGAAGCGAGTTGTCGAACTGCACTCATTCTATTAAGGCGAATTGGGGAGCCTTGTATAGTCCTAATGTCGGTTTCCGCATATTCCGATCTTTGCCATAATTTGCCATAATTTGATTATTTTTTTGAAATGCGTATAATGTATAGAGTTCTGTAAGGAATGAGCATTGGGATGTGGTGTAATGGTAACACTGCAGATTCTGGTTCTGCCTTTGGGGGTTCGAATCCCTCCATCCCAGCTTATGCTCCCTTCGTCTAGTGGTTAGGACGAGAGATTCTCAGTCTTTAAACAGGGGTTCGACTCCCCTAGGGAGTAAAGTTGTTTTTCAGGTCGCAGGCTTTTCGATGTGCCTGCGCATTTTTTTAGGCTATGTCCGAAAAGTTGATTGACAGGACAGAGCCGCAGAGCCGGAGAGGCAGCGCAGAGGCACGCTTTGTGGCGGAAAGCCTAATGCAGGATAAGGCTTTGCGCCTATCCAAATGGCTTTGCGATTCAGAGCGCGCATATGTGCCGCATATTCGGTGACTGGATATGACTGAGTAAATGTTCAGTCATTTATTCAGCCATAGTTTTTTATGGTTTCATAGTTTGTTCTAATGTTCAGCTTATTCAAATATACAAAAGGGTATAGGTTCGTTTCGTTCATTACCCCTGTGCTTGTCATACTTGAGGTAGCGCTTGAGGTCATAATCCCTACGCTTATGGGAAACATCGTCAATAGCGGCATAATCGGTCGTGATTTGCCTTATATAAGACAGCAATCCGTTATTATGGTATTATGCGCCGTTTTTTCTCTTGCTTTTGGCGTTTCGGCCGGACTGACATCCGCCAAGGCCGCAACGGGTTTCACGAAAAACCTCAGGACTGCCGTTTTCGACAAGATCCAGCTTTTCTCATTCAAGAACATAGATAAGTTCTCTCAAGGCGGTCTTGTTACGAGGCTGACAACGGACGCTTTCTTCGTTCAGATGGCTTTTCAGAACGTGATTAGAATAGGAGTGAGGCTCCCGATAATGCTCATATCCGCTTTCGTGATGTCCTTGCGCATCAATTCGGAGCTTGCGAGGGTGTATCTCGTTGCGTTGCCTGTTCTGATCGCATTTCTCGCGATAATCGCCGCAATAGCGATGCCCAGATTCAGAAAGGCGTTCAATCAAATAGATCTGCTCAATGCTTCCACGCAAGAGAATCTGCATGGAATGAAAGTAGTCAAGTCTTTCGCCAGAGAGGAGCATGAAAAGAGCAAGTTTGATAAGGTCGTCATATCGCTTTATAAGAAGCTGGTCGGGGCTGAAAAGACGCTTGCCATGACCAATCCGGCCTTGAGGGCCGTAGCCGGATCGTGCCTTGTCGTGATAGCGCTATTCGCATCGAAGCGCATAGTCTATGGCCAGATGCAGACTGGTCATCTCATGGCCCTCTTCATATATAATTTCCAGATCCTTTTTTCGATGATGATGTTCGCCATGATCATATCAATAGTGATGATGTGCAGCGCATGCTATCGCAGAATCAGGGAAGTGCTTGACGAAGTGCCGGATGTCGCGAATTGCGCCGATCCGATCAGCGAAGTCTCGAACGGGGACATAGAATTCAGGAATGTGGACTTCTCGTTTGAGGGCGCATCCGGGAAGCTTGTGCTCAGGGACATAAGCTTTCGCGTGTCGTCGGGTCAGAGAATCGGAATCATAGGACCTACGGGAAGCGGTAAGACCGCTCTTGTCAACCTGATTGCCAGATTGTATGATGTGACTTCAGGCAGCGTGATGGTCGGTGATGCCGATGTGAGAAGCTATGATTTGAAGGCTCTGCGCGACAACGTGAGCGTGGTATTGCAGAAGAACAACCTGTTTTCAGGAACCATACGGTCATCTTTGATGTGGGGAAATGCGGATGCGAGCGATAAGGAGATATGGGATGCGCTGCGCATTGCCCAAGCCGCTGATTTCGTTCTCGCTTTCCCGGATGGTTTGGATCATCCGGTATATCAGCAGGGAAGCAACTTTTCCGGCGGACAGCGCCAGAGGCTTTGCATTGCCCGCGCCCTTCTCAAGAATCCGAAGATACTGATAATGGATGATTCGTCGTCGGCTCTCGATACGGCGACCGACAAGGCGCTCCGCGCTTCCTTGCGGGACGATAGGCCGGAGCTTACCAAGATAATAATAGCGCATAAGGTGCTTTCCGTCATGGACTGCGATCGCATTTTCGTGATGCGTGAGGGCAGCATCGAGAATGCAGGCACGCATTCCCAGTTGCTTGAGGCTTCGGAATTCTATCGGGATCTTTATGAATCGCAGATGAAAAAGGATGAAGTGGAGGGACTGAGATGAGCCGGGGTGCGGTCAGGGGCGGACATGATGTTCCGGCAGCGGAAAGCGCGAATGTCATCAAGACGCTTTTCAAGCTTGTCCGATACATATTCTCACACCATAAGCTCAAGGTCATGATCATGTTCGCCAGCGTTCTGGTTTCGGCGTATATAGACATATCCCTTGCCAGATCGATCGGAACATTGATAGACGAGTATGTGACGCCGCTTATAGGACAGGTGAATCCTGATTTTTCGGGAGTGATCGCATATGTGACGCGAATAGGGGCCATGTTCGCCGCAGGCACGCTTTCGGCGATGGGCCTTACGTTTCTCGGCGCGATAGTCTCGCAAAGAACCCTGACGGATTTGCGCAAATCCCTTTTCGCTCATATGCAGAACCTCGGAATATCGTATTTCGATGCTCATTCCAATGGCGAGATAATGGGGCTTTATACGAACGATCTCGATGCTATCGTCGAGGTGGTTTCACAAAGCATACCGCAGTTCCTTTCCGTAGCGGTCACGGTCATTTCGATTTTCATTGTGATGTGCATGACTGATATGATTCTCACATGCTTCGTCATCGCTTATGTTTTCATCATATACGCTGTAGCCTCTTTTATAACCAGGCGAAGCAAGGTTCAGCACCGCAAGAACCTCGAATACTATGGCAAATACAACGGATTCGTTGAGGAGAGCATATATTCGCAGAAGATCGTAAAAGTGTTTTCCCACGAGGATGAAAGCAGAAGGGATTTCGCCGGGTATGTGGAGAATGTCAGAAGATCGGCATGCAAGGCCGTTGGCTTCGCAAACATATTCATGCCGCTTCTTGCCAACATAGGCAATCTTCTGTATGTGGTTCTGGTGTCCGCTGGCGTTATCTTCATGACGACGGGCGCGCTCGGCCTGACAATAGGCGGGCTTGTGACGTTCCTGCAGCTTACGAGGTCGTTCACCGGACCTATGTCGCAGATTTCCATTCAGCTCAATTCCCTTGTTCAGGGCGCTGCCGGAGCGGAGAGGATCTTCAGGTTTCTTGATATGGAATCCGAGAATTATAGCGGAAACACATGTCTCAGATACGTTCTCAAGGACGATGCGGGAAATGTGGTCAGGGAAAGCGATTCGAGGTTTGAAGGCTCGACGCCGTATTGGAAACGCGTTTTCGAGGATGCGGATCCGCAATATGTGGAGCTGAGGGGTGATGTCCGCTTCTTTGATGTGAGCTTTTCATACGATGGCGCGACTGATGTCCTTTCCGGCATAAGCCTGTACGCCAAGCCGGGGCAGAAGATCGCATTGGTCGGATCAACTGGCGCGGGAAAGACGACGATAATAAGCCTTATAAGCAGATTCTATGATGTGAGTTCGGGAAAGATAACAATAGACGGAATAGACATCAGGGATATCAGAAAGGATGAATTGCGCAAATCCATTGCCGTTGTTCTTCAGGAGACGCATCTTTTCACCGGCACCATAAGCGAAAACATAAGATACGGCAATCTGAATGCGAGCGATGAGGATGTCAGGACTGCCGCCGGCATAGCGCATGCCGACAGTTTCATAAAAGCCCTTAAGGATGGGTATGATACCATGATTTCGGGGACTGACAGCCAGCTTTCCGAAGGTCAGAAGCAATTGCTCAACATAGCGAGAGCTGCTATAGCCGATCCTCCCATATTAATCTTGGATGAGGCTACGAGTTCGGTTGACAGCGCCAGCGAGAAATATGTCGGCAGGGCTATGGATAGGATAATGGAGGGCAGGACCGTATTTGTCATAGCGCACAGGCTTTCCACGATAAGGGATGCTTCGGTCATTCTGGTTCTGGAGCATGGAAAAGTCATTGAGAGGGGTTCCCATGAGGAGCTTCTTGCCCTTAAGGGAAGATATTATCGGCTTTACACCGGAAGCGCGGAGCTTTCGTGAGGCTTGGAGGAAAAGCGTCATGATGAAGAACGCTAAAGTGATGAAGAGGAATTCTGACGGAACATATGTGCTTGGCTGCGATTCCGACGGGTGCTCCGGATGCAAGTCCCGACTTTTCTGCACGCAGAAGGACACTTCGTTTTTGGCCCAAAGCGATTGTGATTGTGATTTCGCCCAAAACGATTCCGTCAGCATAAGACTCGCTTCGTCGAAGACCATCGCTTCGGTTGCGATTGTTTTCGTTCTGCCGCTTTTCTTCATGGGAGGAGCTATGGCTATTTGCCGGCTTTGCGGCTGTTCGGGCGGAATTCAGGCGCTGTTTTCGATGCTTGGCCTCGCTATGGGTATGCTTGTTTCGGCCCTGGTTTCGCGTTTTTTGTCAAACAGGTTGCTTCCTGTGATCGTAGGCCGCGCGTCTCAGGAGCCGTAATGGCGGTGTTTCGAGGAGGTTGTTTCATACCATGTCAGGACGTTTTTTCAAAGGTTTGGCCGTTGCGCTTCTTCTTGCGCTTTTCTCGCTTTCGCAAATCGCTTGCGTTTCCGCAAGGCAGAGTCAAAAAGAGCCATGTGCCGTCGCTGATGCCCATGCCGCAAGGATAATATCAGCCGTTATCGCGCCGTATCATGTGTCCGCGGCGCATACGTATGATGAAGTCATGGAGATGTATCGGGGCGATGGAATAGGCGGGTTCATCAGAAAAGCCGATGATGTGGCAAAGGCGCTCGGAATCGGAAAATATGTAGTGCAGGGGAACATCGGAGGCTATAGCGGCCTGCTTGAGCCATCGTTCACTTTCGATTTCGAGATGCCGGATTCGGATTCCTTTTCCATGTTTTTGAAAAAGGTCGAGCTGTTCGCTTCCATAGTCGGAGACATAGGATGCGAAATACAGGATGCCGTTATAGTTTATTTCGATGATGATGCCCAGCAGGGCGGCACTGATTCTTTCTATACCACGCAGATACCGCTTTCCGATGTCAGTCGGGCGGTTGCTTGCAGCAATGCGATGGGGCTTTCCGACTTTACCGTGCGCATTGGCGACAAGGTTCTGTTCATGCTCTTCTTTGACGATTATCTTGATGAGGAATCGTTGGCTGGCATGAATGGCAGGATACAGGGAATCGTTGATTATTTCAAGACCTTCGGTGCTTATGACGGCTCCAGAAAGATTGAGAACAGGGTTAGAAAATCCTTGTATGTCGACATTGCGCAGCGTTCTCTGATATACGACAGATGGCAAAGCGCTTTCGCTACTGGCGCAGGCCTTGTGGAGATGAGCGATCCGAATCAGGTTGCTGAGTTTGTCAGGCAGGCGCAGGAGGTGATTGCCAGATACGAAGCTCCGATGAGGGCGGCTGTCTGATTTGCTTTAATGTTTGCAACAAATTAAAATATATCGCATGTATCGCATCCGATTTGTGATGTTGTGATAAGGTGGCAAAATGGAAGATTTGAAGATGGACACTTTGGTGTCGTTGTGCAAGAGAAAGGGTTTTGTGTTTCAGTCCTCGGAGATCTACGGCGGATTGAATGGAGTATACGATTACGGTCCGCTCGGATCGCTTCTGAAGAATAATATCAGGGATTTTTGGTGGAATGAGATGACGAGGGGCGATGACAACATCGTCGGACTGGATTCGTCGATTCTCATGCATAAGAAGGTTTGGGAAGCATCGGGCCATGTTTCAAACTTCACCGATCCGCTTGTGGATTGCAAGGTTTGCAAGAGCAGATTCAGAGCTGATCAGATAGATCTCAATGCGGCTTGTCCTACATGCGGAAACAAGGGGACGTTCACTGATGTCAGGAAGTTCAATCTGATGTTCAAGACCAATATCGGGTCCACTGCGGCTGATGATGACAGTTCGGTGATCTATCTCAGACCTGAGACTGCCCAAGGCATTTACGTGAACTTCAAGAATGTTGTGGATTCGATGCATGAGAAGCTTCCGTTCGGCATCGCCCAGGTCGGAAAATCGTTCAGGAACGAGATAACCACCAAGAACTTCATTTTCAGAAGCTGCGAGTTCGAGCAGATGGAGATGCAGTGGTTCTGCAAGCCGGGTTCGGATGAGGAGTGGTTTGACTATTGGAGGCGCAAGAGAATCAGCTACTATTCCAAAATGGGAATAAGGGAGGATCATCTCCGCTGGCACCAGCATGGTCCGGATGAGCTTGCTTTCTATGCTAAGGACGCTTATGACATACAATATAAGTTCCCTATGGACTGGCAGGAGCTTGAGGGCGTTCACAACAGGACGAACTATGATTTGACGCAGCATACCAAATTTTCCGGAAAAGATCTTCAGTATTTCGATCAGGAGACCGGCGAAAGGTTCATACCTTATATAATCGAGACATCCGCCGGACTTACCAGAAATCTTCTCATGGTGCTTTCGGATGCGTATGATGAGGAGGATGTTGATGGCGACAAGAGGGTGGTTCTCAGGTTCCATCCGTGCATTGCTCCGATCAAGGTCGCTGTTCTTCCCCTTGTGAAGAAGGATGGAATCGCAGATAAGGCCAAGCTGATAGAGAAGGATCTCAGGTCGAGCTTCAAGACCGATTATGACCAGAATGTGGCGATCGGCAGAAGATACAGGCGCCAAGATGAGATCGGAACTCCGTATTGCATAACAGTTGATTACGATACCATGAAGGATGACACCGTTACTGTTCGCCTTAGGGATAGCATGAAACAGGAGAGGATCGCAATTTCCGAGATACGCAGCTACATAAGCGCGAAGGATTCGGAATACAAGAGAGTTTAGTCTTCTTCGGTTCGGCGGGTATGAATGAATTTTTCGAGCTGAGCGCTCAAGTCGTCCGCTTTCTCCAGAATCTGATAGGCGGGCCGTTGTGGATGGGTTTCTGGCTTTTCATGTCCTATGCTCTTTTGGGCGCGGCCATGTTATCCATCCTTTTCTTCTATGTTTGTGTTGACAGGCGGTCCGGCTATTATTTCATCATATCGTTCCTGTTCGCCGCCGCTTTTGAAAGCCTTTTGAAAGGGTTGGTTCGCGAACCCCGGCCTTTTGTCGGACATGGCGGGATTGCGAATGGGGATTCGTTGACGGCGATAGGGTATTCGTTTCCCTCCGGCCATTGCGTTAGCGTTGCTTGCTCCGTTAGTGTTTTTTTCGGATACTATCGGAGCATCCTTTCGTATTACATGACTTTTTTCTGGATCGTGAATTCGCTGATGATGATATCCAGAATGGTTCTCGGCTGCCACTATCCTCATGATTGCCTGGCTGGCTTTGCGGTTGGCGTTGCAGTCGGATATTTTGTTTTGCAGCTTATTAGGAGCTATCAGGTTTTCTTCAACAGACATTGCTATCTTGCCGGTGGACTCACTGCTGCGATTGGGGCTGTAGGGGCGATAATGGGACTGTTCGGGGTGGAGTTTTTCGCCCTGAACGCGAATGCGTTCCATGTTCTGACTGCCATAGGATGTGTGACTATTGGCGATCACCTCGAAAGGAAGCTCATCGGATGCGTGTGTCATGCCAGGAATCTGAAAAAGCTAATACGGCTTTTGTTTTTCGTAGTCACATCGGGTTTGATATGCGCGGGATATCTCATGTATTTCAAACGCACGATATTCACTATGCATGTTCTTGTGGTGATAATGTCGTTTTATTGCACCTTGGGATTTTCGTGGTTGGGATCGGTAATGATGCTGTTCGAAAAACAGAACTAGAGTCGGCGCTGATTGAACAATCGAGCAACACGAAAAGAAGGGGCTTTTGAAAAGCATCGGATAAATATTTGCATTTATATGGCGTTTTTTGTATTATAAAAGAGTTGCAAGCGTCGCACGCTGCAATTAGTAAGGCGATGTAGCTCAGTTGGTAGAGCATCCGGCTCATATCCGGCAGGTCAGGGGATCGTGGCCCTTCATCGCCAAGCATGAAACAGGTGGTAATGTCGCATTTGTCATTTCCGCCTGTTTTTTTTAGGGCACTTCCAAAAGATCTCCTGTTTGGTTATCGCCTGTGGGTTTCGCATGCGGAATTGTGGATTCGGTTTTTGGAAATGCTTTCTAAGCGCCCTTAATTTGCAAATGGCGGGTTAGCTCAGTGGGAGAGCGGGTGCCTTACACGCACTTGGTCGGGGGTTCAAATCCCTCATCCGTCATTATTTTCAGGGTACTTCTAAAAACATGCTATCTGGAGAGCGCCTGTGGATTTTAGAGGCGGAATCGGGCTTTAAGGTTTTCGGAAGTGCCATTGAGGGGATTCGAAGACCTTCCGGGTTCTGTCGGAAGAGATGTTCTTTAGGCGATTTCAATGAAGCGTGGATTTCTTTTATATTTGATTCTTTTGGTTTTTTTCTCATTTGTTTCCATTTCCGTGTTTGCTGAGGATTCTAATGTGGATTCGAGGAGCGAATCCGAGCGGATAACTGAAAATCAGGCGGCTGATGCACCTGCGGTAGCGCCTGCGAAAGCGGTGGAAAAAGCAGCGGATAACATTCCTCAGAATACGGTTGCGCCGGTTTCTGATGTACCGGCTGACGATGTTCGGAACGGTTCTGCGCCGGATGATGCCGTTATGTCTGGTGGCGTCGTTGCGCCGGATGGCGTCGCCATGCCGGATAGCGCTGGCGTATCGGATAGTGCTGCGCAGGATTCCGAATCGCAACCTGATGCTAAACAGAACGGTGATGCGCATGATGCGGAATCGGAGGGCGCTGCTTCCCAGGATTCCGGGTCCGCTGGCAGCGATTCCGATGAAAAGGGGCTGTATCCTGAGATCACATCGCAGAGCGAGTGGTATTTGAACAGGACGATTGCCGGACATAAGATTTCTGGTGTCAGGATAAGCCACAGGGGCAAAGTCGAATCCATATTCAGAGCCTGCAAAGGCAAGTCGTTCACATATGAATTGCTTTCCGAATTGCAGAAGTCGTTGTACGGCACCGGCTACTTCGAATCGTTCAATCCGCAAGTCGATATAGACAAGGACAAGAATCTCATCCTGATTTTTGATTTTGTGGAGATTCCGGTCATTCGCAGCATTTCGTTTGTTGCCGAGGATATCACAAAGAAGCTTTCATATTCGGATACCGATCTCAGGAGAAGGACAGGTTTGTCCATAGGCGATAGCAGAACGAAGAAGGAAATCGAGCGGACGGTTCAGAATATCAAGGACTTTTACTCGGAAGAGGGTCGCCCGGATACGCTCGTTGCCATAGGCCTTTATCGGAATGCTGAGACAGACGAATACAATATCGTTTACACGATAAGGGAAGGCGTTGAGAAACGCGTCGGTCAGGTTATTTTCACTGGAAACGAGACGATACCGGCGCAGACATTGCTGAGGAACATGGAGACTAAGGTCTCAACATCGAAACGCAACGGATATTATCTTGAGAAGAATCTCAAAGAGGATGTGAAGAAACTCGGCGATTACTACAGGAAAAACGGATATAAGGACATTGAGATTTCCGACCCGATATGCGAGCCTGTTGATATGGGCAGGGATGATGGAGTACAGTATGTCAAGCTGACATACGGCATCAAGGAAGGCAAGCAGTGGAGATACGGTGACATAAGGATCACCGGAAACACGCTGTTTGACGAGAAGCAGCTCAGATCCAAACTGACATTTGATACCGGAGACATTTTCGATTACGAGAAAAGCCGAACCGATTCCGATGCCATTCTGACGGATTACTACAATGAGGGCTATATCTACGCTACTGTGGCGTTGGATACCCAGCAGGATGATAGCTCGTTGAGAGTGAATCTCAATATCGGGATCGACGAGCAGAGCCAATGCTTTGTGGAGAAAGTCGTCATAACGGGCGCCCAGTCCACTGACAAGCAGGTTTTCCTGCGCGAGCTTGATTTCAAGGAAGGGGACAAGTTCTCGCGTGAGAAGATCCAGCAGAGCTTCCAGAACATATACAATACCGGTTTGATAAAGGATCTCAAATACAACCTTAATGCGGGAACGGACAAGAATCACCTTATTCTCGAGCTTGTCATCGAAGAGGCGCAGGCAATGGATCTGACATTCGGCATGACATTCGGAGGGACCGAAGGCGGATTCCCGCTTTCCTTCATGGCGTCATTCAACAACAAGAATTTCCTTGGCAGGGCGGATACGATTTCAGTTGGAATTAATGTGACAACCGATTATCAGGCCATAAACTTCTCGTTTGGCGCCCCGTGGTTCAAGAATGTCAGATGGAGCAACTCCTTCAACCTGTCATTGGAGCGCAGCGTGAAGAGCAATGCCTTGCAGCGGAATCCGGATTCGGAGTTCCAGATCGGACGCAACGGAGCGTTCCCGCTCGGATATTCGAGCCATAGCGATTTCGAGGCGTATGATGAGGCTACTCCTTCGTTGAGGTATCTCATGAAATATGATATGTACAGGGTATCCTTGGGGTATAATACCGGATATTCATGGGTTACCAAATACGGCCGGCTTTCGATTTCCGGCGGCTTGTCGATAGGTCTTAACCATGCCGTCTACGATTCGAACGAGTATATGCCTTTCGAATATCTTATTGAGCAGTACAGGGAGGCTTGGAGATTCTCAAACAGGTTGTATTTCGGAGTGACGTGGGATGGAAGGGATTTCGTTGAGAATACGACTAAGGGCTATATGGTTTCGCAGAACTTCGTATATGCGGGCGGAATCCTCGGCGGTCTTTCCAATTACATCAGAAGCACGACATCCCTGTCCGGATACCTGATGCTGCTGAAGACAGGGGAAGGGATCAGGCCTACGGCGCTGGTGGGCTCTTATACGACATCGGTTTCGCTCATGCTTCCGCAATTCTACAGCACGAATCTTGATAGCGAGGACACATCGTGGAAATGGCACGATCCGAAGCTCGGCGCAACGAGATCCGAGATGTTGTACATAGATGGAATGAGGGTTGCCAGAGGTCATAAGACGGTTTATGACATATCGTTCATGTGGGATAATATAATCGAGTTTTCGTATCCGATTGTGAACGGAATAGTCAATGCCGAGGTATTCACATCGATTACTGCGGTTTCAAAGCAGCTGGCGAATCTGTCATCGAATCTGATCTGGTATGGCGCGGTTGGCGCCGGAGTCAAGCTGAAGATATCCGGATTCCCGCTTGGGGTCTACCTTGTCGGAGACTACAAGATAAAGGGATCCTCGGTCACTTGGGTGGATGGAGGACTTTTCAACTACATACATCCGGTTGTGGCTATTTCCACATCGCTCATATGATCGGAGGGCGCTCCTAATGATCGGAGGGCGCTCCTAAAAGCCTCGGTTTTCCTGCCGCATGCCGGCATTTGAGGCGCTTGGGGCGCCCTTGACATTTGATAATCTAACAAGTATTATTAAAAATCGGTTGCATAGTCGTGAAAAGGACATGATTGCGTGTTACTTCATGACGGAGCAAGCACTAGGAGATAAGCGATATGCACGACAGCGATGATGTGAAGAGCAAGCAAGAGGAGAGCAAGAAGAGACAGTTCCTTGACAATTATTTGGAAAGCACTCCGGCGGTTAGACCGGGCACCTTGGTGAAGGGCACCGTGCTTGAGGTTTTGGATGACAAGGCTTTGGTTTCAGTTTCGGGGTTGAAGAAGGAAGTTGAGATGCCGTTGGATGGCAATTTCGCCGTACCGCAAGTCGGTGACGAGGTGGAAGCGCTGTTGCACGAATCGGCAACTGGAAAATATTCCCTTTTGAGAAGAAAGGAGAGGAACGAGGAAACCGAGAAGAGCCTCAAGGAAGCTTGTGATAGCAAGACGCCTGTCTTGGGAAAGTTCATCAAAGTCAAATACGGCAGGCCCAAGCAGAAAGAGGGCGCTGACAATTCCGGAAAGGAGAAGTCCGGTAGCGATGAGCCCAGGCCGATCGGGTATCTTGTTGAGCTGTCGGATACGTATAATGCGATATGTTGGCTTCCGAATGCGGATGTCGAGCGCGTTGCGGATCCCGAGTCGCTCATTGGAGTGCAGGACTATTTCATTTTGGAGAAGTTCGTTCCCAATCCGAATCGCGAATCGACTGTGAACAGGCGCGCATATCTTGAAAGCCAGATCAAACAGGCGAAGGATGAGTTCTTCAATGCCATTTCCGTGGGTGATGTTGTTGAGGGTACTGTAAAGTCCCTGACCAGTTTTGGCGCGTTCATAAATCTTGGCGGATTCGATGGATTGCTTCACTTGAGCGATATGTCATGGGGTCGTGTCACCAAAGCGAAGAGCGTGGTCAAGATAGGTGATGTCCTCAGGTTGAGGGTCGTATCGTTCGATAAGGAGAACTACAAGATCAATCTGTCGCTTAAGGATATGGAAGAGAATCCTTGGAACACCTTCATGGATAGGTATGAGGTCGGTCAGGTTGTCAAGGGAACCGTCATGCGTGTGGTGAACTTCGGCGTTTTCGTTGAAATCGAGCCGGGTATTGAAGGCCTTTGCCATATTTCCGAGTTGTCATGGACGAAGAAGAACTTCAATCCTGCGGAATTGTATCATGCGAAGGATCAGGTTGAGGTCAAAATACTCGGATATGATATTGCCAACAAAAGGATATCCCTTACGATAAAGCAGCTTCTTGAGAATCCTTGGAACAGCATCGTCTCCAAATATCCTGTCGGAACGAAGCTCACTACAACTGCTGTCAAGGTAACGGATACCGCAGCTTTCTTCAAGATAGTTGATGACATTGATGGTTTCCTTTCCATTGATGACATATCATGGACCGAGAAGTTCAAGAATATGCATGATTTCGTCAAAGAGGGCGAGACCAAGGAAGTCACGATTTCCCAGATAGATCCCAAGCAGCAGAGGATCAGGCTTTCAGTGAAGGACATGTCTTCCAATCCATGGCTTTTGCTTTCGCATAGCCATCCGAAGAATTCTTCGCTTAAGGCTGTTGTCACATCCGTTTCGGACAACGGAATCAATGTGAAGGTCAATGATGACATCTCCGCCTTTATAAACAAGTTCAATTTGAATCTTGCTGATTCCTCAACTCGCGTGAGCGATGCCTATAGTGTCGGTCAGGAAGTCGAGGGAACCGTCATAGATATCAATGTGAGGGCTCAGAAGCTTGTTCTTTCCTTAAAGGAGTTCGAGAGAAGGCAGAGCATGGGCGATATACAGCAGTATATGTCCAGTTCGGATGATGATGATAGCGCCGGATTCACGCTTGGTGACATCTTTGCTAAGAAAGATAGTGATAACTGATGGACGGAAGTAAATTTGCGGTTACAAGCGGCGGCGATTCCGAAAAGGGTTTTTTCTCAAGAAACATAAAGCTGATCGCTTTGATCATTGTCGCTGTTGTTTTGGTCGTTGGCGTAGTTCTCGTTGTGCTGAATGTTTCCGGCTCGAAGAGAAAGGCGGCTGCGGATAAGGCGTATCAGGTCTACGAGGGGTACTATTCCCTCGAGGCTGGGGCGTCAGACGATGACATCAGGAAAGTGATTTCGGATCTTACAAGGAATGAGGCTTCATTTTCCGAGAAATCGCCTGCGGCCGTGCGTTTGAATTTCTATAAGGCGGATCTGTATGATAGGATAGGCGATGCGACCAATAGGATTTCCTGCTTGGAAAAGGTTGCGGCGTCTGCGTCGTCGGATAATTATCTTTTGCCGATTTCACTTTATGATCTGGCTGTCGCTTATGAGAGTGACGGCAATGTCACGAAGGCTGCTGAGAATTATTACAAGGTGTATGAGGTTGGCGGCAAGGATAGTGAGTTGAGTGATATTTCCTTGTTTGCTTTGTACAGGATTTATCATCAGAGCGAGCCTGCGAAGGCAGAAGGGTATAAGAAGATTCTTGAGGATGAATTCAAGGATAGCGAATATACCAGATTCCTGCTTAACATCGGCAAGTGATAGTCCGAACGGAAAGCGGAATTTCCGACGGATGACACATCAAGTGGGTACGATTTTCAAAGCATTAGCGAGCGCCCTCAAGCGTTTGAGGGCCGTTTTGCTGGGTTTGGGTGCCGTTGCGGTTCTTTCCACATGCGGCATTCCGAACTATTTTTATTTGGGCTATAACTACATAAATATCACTACATATTCGCAAAGCGCTACGGAGCAGTCCTATCCTACTGCTAATGTTTCGTTTCGTGTCACGGATCCCAAGCAGTTGCAAAAATGCAGGTATTGTCCGTCCGTATGCTTGTTCTATTTTCTTGACAACGGATCGCTGTATCAGAACAACAAAAGCAAGATCATTTCCGATTTTTCAAGCAAGTTCGGGGCGGAATCCAATAAAGGCTCCCTTTTCAATGCCGAGAACGGTGTTATCAGCGGTGTTATTGACAAGTTCTCGCCATCGGATGATTCGTCCGTCAGCATTTCCGTATATCCTCTTGGATTTGCAAACGGCAGAGTTGCTCAAAGGCCCTTGTATCATGTTTCGATGCCTGTTGATGCGGAAGGCAAGCCGTTGACTGATACCATAAAGTTTCAGATTTCGTACGATGCCGCGAATTGCAGGCTGGTTTTGAGATATCCGATGAATCCTGGAGATGGCGAGGATATGTGGTTTGAGGAGGAGCTTGCTAGAGCCGGTGGCGAAAAGAGCTTTCTGGATATAAGAAACGCAACGGATTTTGCAAGCTATAAGAGGGATAATCCGGACTTGGATGCAGTGAAGGACAGCAAGCTCATCAAGATAAACATAATGGCTGCGCTGTGCGCTTCGCAAGGCACGTTCGATAACATATATTGGTCAAGGTTGAGCGATCTTGATAATGTTGCGGTATTTGATCTGTAGGTGATCTGCGGGCGGACCGCCGGAGGTTTGCGGTATGGGTGAGGTGTTTGTTGTTTCGTTGGGGGGATCGCTTGTGGTTCCTTCCGGAATAGATGTGGATTTTCTTTGCGATTTCAGAAAGCATGTGGAGGAATTCCTCGATAGGAGCGGTGCGAGAATCGTTTTTGTTGTCGGTGGCGGCGCAACGGCTCGTCTTTACCAATCCGCTATGCGTTCGGTTAATCCCGGCATATCTTCGGACGCTCTTGATATGATAGGCATAAGGGCGACACGCATGAATGCCCTTGTGGTAAAGGAGCTTTTCGGCTGTCAGGATGACGTCGTTGAGGATCCGAATGCTCCTGATGTTTCATTTTTCGGAAAGGTGCTCGTAGCTGCCGGGTGGAAACCGGGCTTTTCCACCGATATGGATGCTGTTGTGCTTGCCAAGCGATTCGGCGCCAAGATTTGCATAAATCTCTCCAATATAGATAGGGTTTATACTGCGGATCCCAAAAAGGACCCCGAAGCCAAGCCCTTGGATGACATATCGTGGAACGATTTCATAAGCGACATAGTCGGAACGAAGTGGATTCCCGGCAGCAATTACCCGTTCGATCCCATAGCATCGCAGTTCGCTCGTGACAATGGGCTTACGGTGATATGCGCCAATGGCGGCAGGATCGGGAATACGATATCGATACTGGAGGGGAAGCCGTTCGTTGGGACAAGGATGCATCCGTGAGGCGGATTGCCGTTCTTATTGCGATTTTTCTTGCGGTTCCGATTTGCTCTTGCATCCCATCCGTCGTCCGCGAAAGCCTCGAATTCGATTTGGCGTCATTGTCATGTTCGGCGGCAATGGAGCGAAGGGTTCTTACGAGCAAAGAGGAGTTGGACGCTTATTCTTTTGAATTCGTAAGGGATGATGTCGTGGATTGGACGTTGGCGAGGGATTTCGCCGTATTGTGGCTCGCTGATTCCATTTCTTCCGAAGAGTTTCCTGAGGATTCCGTGCTGATGGATTTGCCGATTCCGATATATTCTCCGGACGGCAGGATAAGGTATTATGAGTTTAGGGTCATTTCATCAGGAGAGGTTGCGGGCTACATAACAGCTGCTGCCGTAAAGGATTTTCCTTGTCCTGTTTTGTATCATTCGCGCTTCAGCGGATATGCTGATAGGATTGATGCTGCGGTGCGTGCGTTGGCTGCCTCGGAGCCTTCAAGCGAATCGGACGCCTCGGAATGCTTGTCTGACGCGCTTGAAGGCGGCATTGCAATTCGAATGGTGGACAATGGATATCCGAATGTGGCTTTGGGCTTCTGTGAAAATGATTCCGTTGCGCCGGTTTTCAAATGGTTTGCGGATTTGAATGGCATGAGAATGGCGGATGCGTCGGATCTTGCCCGTATGGTGAGCTACTATGATTTCATTATGGCGCATCCGGAGCTTGCGGATGAGGCCGCAGGCGGTTTGAAGGCCAAGAGCGCTTGTGACGATCTCAAGAGGGAAGCCGCATTATTCTGGGATGTTGCCGAAAGAAACAGGGGTCTGGTAGCCAAGGAAGCTGCCGCATCCGTAGCGCAGAGACATTTCAAATCCGGTTTTCTTTCCGTGAAATTCGCATCCTCGCTAAGAACATCGATAGACAAGGAAATGATATATAAGGCGTTTCATGTTTCAGGCGATTCCTGGCATGTCGCCAACTATGGGGCATGCGGCGCGGTGAGCGCCGGATTCGTTCTCGATTATCTTCAGGCGAATTATTCGGTTAATGCGAGCTGGAGAACGATGCCTGATTTTGATGCGAAAAAGGAAGGCCTCTACAAGACGATGTATATCGGGTACACGTATGTGGGTGATGTCGTGGATATGATAGGAGAGACGGATGCCGTTACGCTTCCGACGGATATCGGGAATGCAATAAGGCATTTTTCGGGTTATAAGCTGGCCGTGAGCCCTTATGCGTATCCGAAGGTTTCGATAAACAGCAATCTTCCGGGAATCAGTTTGAGGACATTCAGCACTGGAGGGATGCATTACAGGAATGTGATAGCGTATCGCGAGACCGGATGGGGGCCTTTCAAGTGGCCGGAGTTCAAAATTCTTGATCTTGTGGATTCCGCTGATTTCAGAAATGGAAGCTGGGAGACGTTCATGCCTGCATATCATCTGATGAATTGGAATGTTGTCCGCAAATAGCTTTGAGTGATTCCTCTGTCTTTGGAATCCGCAGTCGCTTTTTCGGAAATCAGGTATTGGCATCGTCCTTGATTGCTTTTTGGAATATTATTATAATATAATATTGTTTTACGGAATCATTTTTGATTAGGTTATGTTATATGGAAGAGGTTTTTCAGAATTCTTTCGTTCGTGTTGCTCGCTCTTCCGAATCAGGGCATGAAGGCTTCATTTTTTCTCTTTTTTTAGAAAAAATGTCCATGGATTCTTTTTAAAAACGCTGGTACGGAACGTATTTGCGGTTTTTCAGAGAGCGCCCTGTTTGCGGAACGGATGTCGCATCATTTTGAAATGAATCCTGAAAAATTCGGAAGATAGGGAAAATGGTGGTTTATGAAAAGGTTTTTATGCGGATTTGCGATTGTGATCCTTATGTTGGCCTCGGTCTCTTGTGACCAGATATTGAGCTTTTTTGACAAGCAGGTCAATGCGCTTGCCGGAGGCATAGAAGGGATCGAGATGAATGAAATAAAGGTCGGTGGTTTGGATAAGAATATGACCATGACGGATTTGAAGTCGATGATGGATGATAATGGAATCGAATCCGGATCCGGCGAGGTGTATACCGATTACAGCGGAACAGTGATGGGTGCGGAGACGCAATCCGATGCCAGACTTTCAAGCAAGGATGATGAGGAGTTCACCGTTGAGTCATTCGATGATCTTCGCTATACGGATAGCGTTTTGTGCGTATATTTCTATGAGACTGAGAATGAGGAGTATCTTGCCAAATACAAGGCTTTTGCCGAAAACCATGGTTTGTGCAAGTTCTATGCTTCTCAGAAGGCCAGCCTTCCCGCCAAGTGGGCTCAGGAGGTAAATGAGCATAAGAACACGAGCGCGATTGCGACCGGCATGGCGGCAAGGGTTGACGAAGCGAATAAGAAGTGGAAGGTCGTGGTAAAGAATATTTCCGGCGATACTACGGGCGATGTGTTCTATATATTGAGCAACTCGAGGATCCTATCGCAGATAAACGGAAGAGTGAATGATATAGAAAATGCGGATAATGTCCTTGATTCGGAAATAAAGACAGCCGAGCAAATGCTCAGCTACAGGCTCAAGGCGAAGAAGATGCACTGGGGCGCCGGCTATTCAATTGAGGATTATATGCATGAGATCAAAAGCGGCAAGAACGATGATGGAACGATCATGCCTGCGGATGATGTCTTCATGTCGGAAATAAAATTCGAAGTGGAGCAGGCGGCGGCTGCCCAGAAGGACAAGTCCTTTGGCGGTCCGTATGTCTCGTTTGTTCTGATGTATAGGGCGTTTCCTCTTCCTGTGGCAGGTGAGTTCGGATCGTATAGGACCGAGGATATAATGATGAGTGTTCTGAATAAGAAGGGGAATAATGTGGATCATGATTTCTCACCGTATGACTTCAATTTCATTCAGGAATATCCTAATGTAAAATTCATAAAGTGCAATGCTTTTGGCAGCTATGCGGGCAGTGATGAGGATCATACCGAGGCAAGCAGCAAGGATTATTTGCTTGCTGCCGGAAAGCTGCTCAAAAGGGATTACAAGAGCTATTACACTAGAAATGAGGATACCGATGTCGGATATACCTGGCTTGTCAAAGAGATCGAAAGGGCTTATGTGACTGAAGGCAATGGCCAGCTTAGCGAATACTTTGAATATGAGAACGGTGTTCCGAAGAGGGACAGCAAGGGCAGGTATGTGCTCAAAGACGAGCTTTCCAGATCGATGTGCATTCTTGTGAAAAATGGCAGGCTTGTTGCGGTGATATCCGATCCGACGAATGTTTGGGGCGGTGGCATTACATATGATGATTTCAATAAGCCTGCTACGGAGCAAGCCAGCATAAGGTGGTGGCTTGATAATTCGCTTAAGCCAGAGCAGTGACATTTTGCTTTGAAAGGAGATTTTATATTATGAAAAGGATTTTTTATGCTTTGACGGTTTTGCTTCTGTCATTAGCGTTTGCGTCGTGCAACGGCAAGGTTGGAACCGAGGTTTCTTCGGAGAAGGAATGGAAGGATGGCTTCGATTATATACTCGATCCGTCCAAAAACGATACTGCCGCTGTGTCGGACAAGGGCATTGTAGCTAAGGCTGAGGGAACGGTCGATCTTACTGCCACAAAAGGCATAAAGGCTGTCACCAAGGCTAAGGCTAAGGTTGTTGTGGCGGCTGGCAGTCCATTGCAGGCTTTGATTTCTCAGCTTGGCGGCAATCTCGGCAACTTTGGATCGTCGTATGGTTCGGAAGCCGATATCAATCTCATTTTCACTCCGGAATGGTCTGTTCAGTATACGCCCGACTACAAGGCTGCTGATGTGACCGGGAGCGGTGACAATCAGTTTATAATGACGCCCGGAATAATGGTTGAGTATACCGGAACCGGCGATATGAAATATCATGCTTTCAAGGATAGCACCGATAAGGAGTGGACTGATTGGTCCGCTGATGAAACGACTCGCAGATCGATGTACGATGAATGGATGTTCATGTTCAATGCTCTTAAGGAATCTTGGGGTAAGGCTAAGCTTGGAGGCAATGGCGAGTATAAGGTCACTCTTTGGGCCAGGCTTCAGGTCGCTGGTGAGCAGCAAGGCATTTCCTTTATTGAAGAGTCGCAGAAAACGGATAATGACATACCGGTGGCGATAAGGGTGCGCTTTGATGATGAGAAGCGCGTGAAGCTTATCGCAATAGACAGCATGTCATTCGGTTTGGCCGGAATCATCGAGGAGCTTATGGGCGGCGAGGCTGCCGGCGGCGACGATGAACCGATGGTGGGATATGCGCAGTATCTCAAGGATGTTTCGATGCAGGTTTCCTTCAATATGAGCGTTGAGTATCCCAAGACTGCGGATGATTTGAAATTCGGCGTTAAGGTTCCGGCTTTGCCGATTGCTAATTGACGGTTTCTGATTTGGCCGTGAAGATTTTCAAAAGTGTCCTTTGACCAGATTGGATGGGGGGCGGCTCGATGAGTCGCCTTTTTTTATGCGCTCTTGAATTATTTTAAGATTTGATGTATCATAAGAAAAATCATCGGAATGTCGCCTAGTGGCTATGGCACCTGCTTTGGGAGCAGGCTATCGGAGGTTCGAGTCCTCTCATTCCGATTTTCAGAAGTCCGAACGAAAGCGCGTTCGGATTTTTTTGCGAACGCTCTTTAGCAACATCTTTTGATGTCCCTTTTTTGATGATTTTGGAGTGAAATATGGGTATAGTCAAGGAATTCATTCATCCGGATGAGTATAGGGATAACACTCTTAAGCTGATAGACAGGATATATAGGACGGATAATTTCGTTCCGGATGTCATTTACGCGTCTTTGAGGGGCGGCGCATACATGGCCAATATCATCAGCGAATACTACAAGCTTGTGAAACCGAATGATCGCCGGCCTGTTTTTTATGCGGCCGTGGTTGCCAGGAGCTATTCGAACCTTAAAAGACTCGGCGGGGACGTCGTTGTTGATGGTTGGACATATTCTCCTGAGCATCTCAGGACAGGTGATAAGATTCTGGTTGTCGATGATGTGTTCGATACCGGAAAGACCGTGAACAAGCTGGTTGGCATAATCATGGAGAAAGGCATCCCGCGCGAGGACATAAAAGTGTGTGTGTATGATTACAAGCTTCCTTTGTACAAGAACAAGGATCTTCTTCCTGTGCAGCCTGACTATTACTGCCGGAAGCATGTGTATTCGAAAAAAGAGGATGAGGTTTGGATTCATTACATGTATCACGAATTCGAGGGACTGTCTGATGATGAGATTGACCAGCAATTCAAGGATCCTGAAGTTCGTGCGATAATGAAGGGATTGCTTGGCGAAAACAAGTGATGCGGACATTAGCGGATGTGGAGGCATTCCTGTCCCGCGGCAGGGATTATGCGAAAGATCTTTCTCTGCTAAGGATCGAGAAGAATTGGACGCTTGCCGATGTTTCCGTTTTTTTGGATTTGATCGGGCATCCCGAAAGGGATATGACCGTTTTTCATGTCGCAGGTAGCAAGGGAAAGGGAACGGTGTCGTATGCGCTTTCCGCATTGCTTGAGCGACGGTTCGGAGCCTGCGGACTTTTTCTTTCGCCGTTCGTGTATGATTTTCGTGAACGTTTCTGCAGGCCGTTTTCTTTTTTTTCAGATGAATCCTATATTGATTGCGCAAACGATCTGGAACGTATTTCAAGGCAGCATGAAAGCGAATTCAATGCTTTGAGCGTATTTGAGAAGTATCTTGTCTATTGCGTTCTGCTTTTCAAAAGGGAAAAGCTCCGATATGCCGTTTTCGAGGTTGGCATGGGTGGAAGATATGATGCGACGAATGCTCTTGATACTGATTATCAGCTGTTCACAACGATAGAGCTGGAGCATACGGATATACTGGGAGATACGGTCGAGAAGATCGCTTGCGAGAAATCAAAAATCATAAAGCCGAATTCCTGCTGTTTCGCTTTGAACAACTGCGAGTCCGTTGATGATGTGTTTCGGAAGGAAGCTGTGGCGAACAACAGCAGTATCGTTTTTTTGAAAGATATGCGGAAATCTTGTGATATCCTGCGCATTGATGAAAACGGCAGTCTGATAAGACTCGAGGACTGGAATGGAAAAACGTTTTCGTATTCGATTCCGCTTGTGGGGGATGTTTTCGTAAAGGACAGCGCTCTGGCGGTATTGGCCTTGAACAGGCTTGGCTTGCTTGAGGATGGCGAGGATGGGCGTTGCGATTGTTTGGATGCTCTTTCCGAGCTTCGTATTCCCGGAAGGTTTGAGAGGCATAATGTCGGCGGTGTTGATTATGTTCTTGATGGCGCCCATACGCCCGAAAGCATCGGGAGCGTAGCTGAAACCTTCTCATCTGCTTATAGGCGTGGCAATCTTATTCTGGTTTTCGGATGTGCGATAGACAAGAATGTCTCGGAAATTGCCCGGCGTCTTGTTCCGCATTTCAATTCCATAATAGTGCAGAAGCCGGGAGATTATAAGAAAAGCGATGTGAATCTCATTTACAAGGAGTTCGAGGATCAGATTTCCGCTTTCGGATCGGATTGCAAGCTTTACAAATCCGAAGGAGCATTGGAAACCTTCGAAATAATAAATGAAATTTGTCAGGCCGGCAGCGCATGCCTTGTAACCGGATCCTTTTATTTGGTGGATCTGTTTTTCAAGGAAATCATTCAAGGACGCTTCTAGCAACCGCTTTCGCTTCCTCTCTTGCTTCCAGATCTATTTTGATTATATCCTCGAGTGATGTTATCATTGGACCTTTTTGAATCCGTTTGGTTCGATTCAACGTTTTCTTTACAATCTCGAATATTCCAGTAAACGTTGTTTTCCCATCCAAAAACAGCTTTACGGCCTCTTCATTCGCCGCATTGAATATTATGCATTTCCTGTGGTTTCTGATAAGCTCGTCCGCCAATGTAAGAAAAGGAAATCTTTTTTCATCGGGTTTTCTGAATTCCAGATTGAGATGAGACCAATTGATATCATCTGTTGCGGGGGCGTCATCAAGCCCATATGCTTTTGCAATCGGAAGCGACATGTTTGGAACGGAGATTTCCGCAATATATGAGTTGTTCTTCAATTGTATGAGTGAGTGGACATGGCTGTTTTTTTGAATCACGGCTTCGATTTGTTCCGGTTTGAGATTGAAGAGGAATTTCGCTTCGATGATTTCAGCGACCTTGTTCGCTAGGGTGCTTGAGTCAACCGATATCTTGGGTCCCATGCTCCAATTCGGGTTTTTGATCGCTTCTTCTGGTGTGATTCCGTTCAAATCTGTTCTGTCGCGGAAAGGCCCGCCGGAGCATGTTATCATGACTTTTTTGATAAGCGATTTGGGAAAAGCATTTGACAATGTGAATATGCACGAATGTTCGCTGTCAACTGGTATTATGCGTATTCCCATGCGTTTCGCATAATTTAGAAACATCCTTCCGCCCGCCACTATGCTTTCCTTGTTTGCCATCAGTATGTCGATTTTTGAATCCGCAAGCGCAAATGATGCCTTTAGTCCCTCAAAGCCGCTTATCGCATTCAGGGCTGTTGTTTCGCTAGCAGGGTACAACCTTGTTGTTTCCATTATGAAGTCCCTTAGGCTTTGCGGATCATCATTTTCGACATGTATTCTGCTGCATCCGCATGATTCGGCGATTTTTGAGATTTCATCAGATCTGCTTTTGCATGCCAATCCTATTATCTTTATTCTGTTGGTTTTGGACAGGACTTCTACCGCCTGCCTTCCTACGCTTCCTGTGGCGCCCAATATGATGGAATATGGTTTTAAGGTTGTTCGTCGCATGGCTCTTTTATTATATAGGTGTCGGTTTCGGGATCATATGTTTTCCTTCTTTTGTTCTTTTTCAAGTGTCTTTCGGAAAATCTGACGAATGCTATTACGGACGCAATGCAGCATATCGCATCAGTTATCGGAGTAGCCCATACGATTCCATATGTTGTTATGATTAGCTGCAGGATGAACATGAGCGGTATGTCGAGCATGCCTTTGCGCATCAGCGCCAGAACAAGAGATTCCTTGCCGTGGCCTACCGCTTGGAAAAATGAAATGAAAGCGTAGGCTATGGCTGATGTCGGACATCCTAAGGCAAGTATTTTCAAAAAATCGGCTGCGTATCCGCCGGATGGATTTTCGGGTGAGAGGAAGAGGGAGACTAGGCCTGATGTGAATATGAGGTTCGCAGCGAGAATCAAAGTGGAAATCACGAATGCCGTCGATAGCGTCAGATAGGCTATCCGCTTGGTTTTCATCCTGTTTCCGGTGGAATAGGCGTATCCGAGGAGTGGCAGCGCTCCCTGTGTCAATCCGCGGATGATCGAATGGGAAAGCATGTTTATCTTCTTCGCCACAGCTATTCCCGCTTGGAAAATCGTTCCCGCTGTTGCCATCAGCCTGTCAAGCACGGCATATGAGAGGTTTTCAGCAAAAGTCATTGCGAATGCCGGAAGTCCGGCGCCAAGTATGCAGCGAGGTATGCTTCTTTCAAAGCAGCTTTTCCTGAGCTTCATGCTGATGGCTTTCTTTTTTTTCCTCATTATCGCTATGACAGCCATATAATAGCAGAAGGATATGACATTGGATAAGGATGTCGCGATAGCTGCTCCAGCCACTTCGTTTCCTTCATCCAGGATTACGAACATGAGCAGCGGGTCAAGCATTATGTTTATGATTCCTCCGGACACTATGCCTATGCTGGCTAGAACCGAATGCCCTTCCGATCTGACGATGTGCGACATCAGGATTGGAATGGAAATCGCCCAGCCGCAATAGATTGTTGTGAATTTGATGTAGTCGAGGCTGTATTTGTGTATTTCCGGGTTGATTCCGCCTAAAAAATCGGTTATCGGGTTCGCAAAAGCCATGGACAGCGCTGAAAATGATATTGTTGCCAGCATGCATCCCCAGAATGAGAATGCGCATGCGTCTTTGGCGCGTCTGATATCTGATTTCCCCAACGCTCTGGAAATGACGCTTGCCGCGCCGACGCCGAAAAGATTCGCTATCGCATTAAAGACCATCAAACTCGGCATGCAAAGCGCTACGGCTGCGATTTTCGCATTGCTTTGCGTGATGCTTATGAAGAAAGTGTCCGCCATATTGTATATGACGAGCATTATTTGGCTGAAAACCGCGGGTAGCGCAAGCTTCATCAGGGCTTTGTGAATCGGCATGTTTTCGAAAATATAGTTGTCATCCATAGGCTTTCGGGACGCGCATTCGCGTTGCATTTGAAAATCCGCTTGGAAATTCTCTTAAGGTTTTTAAAAACTCATTTCAAAACGATGCGAAGCCTATTTTGAACCGGATATTCTTCGGGAAATCGCAAATACCATATGCATTGGCGTCTTTTCTTTTCTCAAGAAAATCATTCCTCGAAGAGTCATTGGCATTTTTTCCGAATAAGAGAAAAATGAAGCCCATGATTCAAAAGAGCGAGCAGCATGAAGGGATGAGCTTAAAAACTCTCCGATATTCAAGGCGTTTTCAAAAGCATCGGAGTCTGATTCCGTTAGCGCTTTTCATGTTTGAAAACCATCTGAAAACGATAGAATACCATAATATTATGCGGGTATCATGCGGTTTCAGGCGTTTTTCCTCTTCTGAAATCCACAGCTGGTCTTTAATAGCAGGCTTTCGGAAACGCTTTTAGAAGATGATACGGACAAAGGCGAAAATAATCAAGAATTGCAGCCGCTGGTTTTACGGCTGGCATTGTGCTTTGGTGTCGGTGATTCGTTTGGTTTGCGAAAAAGCATGGAAAAAATATATAATCTAAAGTAATTTTTAAAATAGGGGGAAGTCCGACTTGATATCGTAATGCCTAATGGCTTGCATGCTGGTCGGATGTGATAGATTATGATGAATATTAGTATTAATTTGCTGATATTCCTCGTGTCTGTGGTTTTTTCTTTCGTATTAGGCATTGCAGTCAGGCTAATATATGCCAAGACCAGGCTTACGTCTGCGGAAAATGAGGCTGAACGGGTGTTGCAGGAGGCCAAAAGGTCTGCTGCTGACGAGAAGGCCAAGATGATAGCGGAAGGCGAGGTCGCACTGCGTGATGAGAGAAAGGCTCTCATGAGAGAGAACAGCGCCGCAAGAGCGGATATACAGAAGCGTGAGGCGGGTATTTCCGATAGGTCGGCTGTCCTTGAGAAGAAGATGCAGGAGCTTGATGATTCGAGATCTGCTTTGGCTAGAAGGGAAGAGGAGATAAGATGCAAGGAAGAAGAGGTCAGACGCAAGGGTGAGGCGATATTATCCGAGTTCGAGCGTGTTGCCGGCATGACGGCGGAGGACGCTAAAAAGGAGATAGTCTCCAGAATAGAGGAGGATGCCAAAAAGGATGCGGTCTCGATAACCGCCAAGATCATGGACGAGGCCAAGGAGGAAGGAGAGAGGAAGGCTCAGGAGCTCATACTCAGCGTGATGCAGCGTGTGGCGACGAATGTGGTTCAGGACAATTGCGTTTCAACCGTATCGCTTCCGAATGACGAGATGAAGGGGCGCATAATAGGAAGGGAGGGCCGCAATATAAAGGCTCTTGAGAACCTGCTTGGTGTGGATATCATCATAGATGATACGCCCGAGGCTGTCATAGTGTCATCGTTCAATCCCATAAGGAAAGTCATTGCCACTAGGGCTCTTGAGCTTTTGACGGCAGACGGGAGAATACATCAGACCAGGATAGAGGATACCATAAGCAGAGTGACAAGGGAAATCGACAAGACTTCGTTTGAGGAAGGCGAGAAGGTTCTCCTTGATCTTGGCATAACCACGATCAGCGCTGAATTGACCAGATGCTTGGGCCGGCTGTTCTATAGGAGAAGCTATGGGCAGAATGTGCTTCAGCACTCAAAGGAAACGGCCATAATCGCCGGGATGATAGCGAGTGAGCTTCATTTGAATGTCAATCTCGCCAGGCGCGCCGCTCTTTTGCATGATATAGGAAAAGCGCACGAGAACAGTGAGACTGCCCATGCTGAAAGCGGGGCGAGATTGGCTGAGAGGCTTGGAGAGAACAAGCTGGTCGTCAATGCCATAAGGTCGCACCATAACGAGTGCGAGCCGGAATCCCTTGAAGCGATTGTGGTGCAGATAGCTGATGCGATTTCCGCTTCGAGGCCTGGTGCCAGAGACGAGTCCATAGAGAACTATATGAAGCGCTTGGACGATATCGAGAATATCGCCACAAGTTTTGAAGGTGTTGATAAGGCGTATGCCATACAGGCCGGTCGTGATATAAGGGTTTTGGTTGATCCCAAGAAGGTGAGCGATGCCAAGGCAAGGGAGATCGCTTCTGAGATAACCAAGCGCCTTAAGGCCGAATTCAGATTCCTTGGTCAGATTAGGATCACGGTAACCAGGGAAACCAAGTTTGTGGAGACTATAGGTTGAGTTCCGTCAAGACAGCGATAATGATAGGGGATATATCCGGAAGCGCCGGAGTCAAGGCGGTTGCTTTCGGCTTGTCCAAGCTCAAAAAAGACTACAATCCCTCCATAGTCATAGCCAATGCGGAGAATTCCGCTTCCGGATATGGCATATCGAAGGAGGCTTGCGAGCAGCTTTTTCGGTTTGGCGTGGATGTCATAACGACTGGAAACCATGCTTTCGAGTGCGCCGCCGATGTGGGGATTTTTGATCAATATGATCGGCTTTTGAGACCTGACAATTTCTATTCCGGGAATATCGGGCATGGGTCTTGCGTCTTTGAGACAGATGACAGGCTTAAGATAGGTGTTGTCAATCTCCATGCTCCTAGCGGGATAGGAGCATGTGACAGCTTGTATTCGGTCGGGTTGAAGACCATAAGCCGGATCAGGAAGGAAACGCCCATCATATTCATCGATTTGCATGGGGAGATTCCGTCGCAGAAGGAAGCCTTTTCGTTTGAAGTCGCCGGAAAGGCTACTGCTGTTTGCGGAACCCACACCCATGTTCAGACGCTGGATGAGAAGATTGTTCCGGGTGGTACGGCTTATATCACGGATCTGGGCATGACCGGAGTTCAGGATTCGATTATAGGGGGAAGCATAGAGTTGTCTTTGCAGCGCATGCTGACCTCTGTTCCCATAAAGGTTCCGCCTGCGGAGGGTGATGGGCGCATTATGGGCTGCGCCATAGAGTTCGATGGTGAGACGGGGCTTGCCTTGTCCATAAGGAGGCTGTGATCGGATGCGGCTCGTATCTTTGGACATGATCGGCTTCAAGTCGTTTGCGGATAAGACCCACATAGAGTTTTCCGATGGCATAACCTGCGTTGTAGGGGAAAACGGCAATGGCAAGACGTGCATTCTTGAAGCGATAGTATGGGTTCTTGGCGCTCAAGCCGGAAGCGCTGTGCGCGCGGTGAAGGAAGTCGGCATGGGAAGCGTGATATTCTGGGGAAACGGGTCGCGTCCCAGATCCAAGTTCGCCGAGGTTGCGATCGTATTCTCAAATGAGGATCGCGCTCTGCCAATAGACACTTCAGAAGTCGAGATCCGTCGTCGGATATCGATAACCGCAGTGCGCGGCGACAATGATTTCGACACCTCAAGCGAGTACTTCATAAACAGGCAGCCTTGCAGATTGAAGGATATAAACGAGCTTTTGGCGAATACTGGTGTTGGAAAGAATTCGTACTCTATTCTCAAGCAGGGTGAGATAGATGAGATATTGAAGATGAAGCCTGCCGATAGGCGTGTGATTTTCGAGGAGGCCGCTGCGATTTCAAAGCATCGCATGGACGAGAAGGAAGCTCAGGCGAGATTGGAAGCCGCGGATGCGAATCTGAAGGAAGTCAATGCGAGGTTTTCCGAGTTGCAGCGGCAGTACACCCGACTGAAGAATCAGGCGGAAGCGGCTGCTAACTACAACGCCGATAGAAAGGAGCTGAGGGGGCTTGAGGATAAGCTTGTCGTTTTGGATATCAATGAATATGTCTCCAGAAAGGATGAGCTGGACAAGCAGCTCAAAAGGAGTCAGGAGAAGCTTAAGGCTTTGGAAGAGAAATCCAAAACGCTTGCGCAAAAAATGACCGAGAGCCAGAAGCAGGCTTCTACGCTGAGGGAGGAGATAGGGATACTTTGCAGTGAAATAACCGCTGCGACTCAGATGAGAGCTGCTCGCCAGCAGGCGCTTTCCGCTTTTCTGGATGCTAGAACCAGACTTGAGGAATTATATTCGGAAATGAGGAAGAGGCGTGATGACACCATAGAGGCCGATAAGAAGAACAAACAGGAGAGGAAATGGCTTGAGGAGGCTATAGCCGAACGGAATGAGGCGCTGAAATCTGTGGAAAAGCGGATTTCCGATTCGGAAAAGGAGTCTGAGGAAGCGACTGAAATAATCAGATCCCTTGGGGATAAGGATACTCGCTATGGGGAAGAGAAGGCTTCTCTGGAATCCGATTTGTTTGAGAATTACGACCGGTTCGTTTCCAAAGCCCATAATGTGATTTCATCGGTTTACGAGGAAATTGGGGATAGCGGTAAAATCAAAGCCAGAAAGAAAGCCGAAGAGAACCTCTTGGCTAGGATTTCAGAGCTCAAGAGGATAATCGGAACCGTCGGGCCGCTGGCGGATCCGGATTTGTCCAAGGCGAGAAGCATACTTGATGAGATAATCGGTCTCTTCGAGGAATACAAGAAATGCGGCGCTGATTTCTCCAAGCTGAGGGAGGATTCCAAGGCGGTCGAGGAGGCAAAGAAGGCTGATGACCTGGTTTCACCGCTGTTTGACAAGATAAGAGATCTCAACAAGCGCATTGATGTGGTGCGCCGTTCCATTCGCGAGGCCTCTGAAAAGAGGAATGCGATTCAGCTTCTGATAAGATCGCTGTCAGCTGAGAAACAGTCGGTTTCGGATCAGCTCATAGGGATGAGTGTCAGAAAAAGCGTTTTGGATGAGCAATCGCAATCAATGGAATCCCGGCTTTTGGAAATCGAGAGGGATGCTGAGGCGGCTAAAAGGAATTTGGATGATAACATAAGCAATGCGCAGTCGGCTCAGAGGGAAGTGGATGAGTTCAATAAGAGCATCGATGAGAAGATCAGGAAACGCGATGACAAGGAGAGGGCAAAGGCTAAAATCGATCAGGAGCTCATAGATATGGGCAACAAGGATCAGGTTGATATGGAGGAGCTAAAGGAGAAAATCGCAGGATTTAAGGCCAAGATCGAGGGTACGGAAGAGCTTATAAGAACCAAGTCCGATGAGTATTTCGAGAGAGAGGGGCTGAGCGTTAAGGAGCTTGCCGCCACTATGAGCGTAACAGGCAATGAGGACATGCAGGCGATAAGGCGCCGTGTTCAGATCCTCAGAAATCAGATAAAGACGTATGGCAACATAAACTATCTTGCAGCAGAGGAGTTTGAGGGCGTGAAGAAGGATTACGAGCTGATAAAGGCTCAGCTTGATGACTATACGAAGGCCAGGGAGGATTTGAAAGGCGTTCTGGTCAATATCCGTTCGGAAAGCTCAAAACTCTTCATGAGGACGTTTGATAAGATAAATGAGAACTTCAATACGTTTTATTCCACATTATCAAGAGGAGGGACAGCTTCTCTGAAGCTTGAGGAATCGGAAAATGACCTCGAGGCCGGCGTGGAGATTTATGCATGTCCTCCGGGCAAATCCGCGACTCATGTCTCAAGCCTTTCCGGAGGTGAGAAAGTTGTCGCTACTTTGGCTTTGTTTTTTGCGATATATCAGATCAAGCCGGCTCCATTCTGCTTTCTTGATGAGCCGGTTGCGGCGCTTTCCGAGAAGAACGTCAACGCTTTTCTTGCGATGCTTGGTGATTTCAAGGATACTTCCCAGTTCATAATGATCACACATAACAAATATACGCTGAAGGGCGGCAATGCGCTTATCGGAGTGGTTCAGCACGAGAAGGGTGTTTCAAAGGTCATGAGCGTTAATATGAAAGTCAGCGATGACGGTAAATTCCTTCTTACGGATCGTAAGACGGGCAGGCCTGTCAATATAAAGCTGGACGGGTAGGAGGCTTTAGGGGAAGAGCATGTCGCATGGCATGAGGTTTTAGAGATTGGCTGCCGGTGATTGTGATTCCGGCGATTGGAGTGTGTATGGATGTTTTTGATAAGATAATTTCAGGTGAGATTCCTTCCTACAGGATCTATGAGGACGAGTATTGCGTTTCGTTCCTCGATATCGCGCCTATAAGGAAGGGCCATGCTCTTGTTGTTTCGAAAAAATGCGTTCCTACAATAGACAGGCTTGATGAGAAGGAAATCGCCGGTCTGTTTGCGGCTGTTAGGAAAGTTGATGCGAAAATGAGGGATGCTTTGAAGTGCGATGCGATAAACATCATGGTGAATGATGGTCCTGCGGCGGGTCAGGAAGTTGGACATGTTCATGTTCATCTTATTCCGCGTTTCAAAGGCGATGGGGCTTTTGACATAGCTGTTAAGGAAAAATACGCCGAAGGCGAGGCGGTGAGATTTTGCGAAACTTTGAATCTTTTGTAATTCTGGCGATTTCGGTTCTGCTTGTTGCTGCGGTTTCCTCGTGCCAGACCTTCTCGAGGACGCCGCATATTGCGTATTCGGAATTCAGAGGGGCCTCGGGACGCTACTCCAACGATGACGTGCTCAGAGTCTCGCAGGATAAGCCCGAATCAGTTGAATTGCAAGCTGACTCGCAGCTGATTTCGGGTGACGCGCTGATGCGTGATTCCGATTCTGCGGAGCGCGTTTTGCCGGCGCCGGAAATCAGCTCGGCTACTGTAGCGGTTGCGGATGTTTTGGAATCTTCGGATTCGCAGGATGCGCCTATGCCGCTGGTGATTGATTTGGCTGCCGCTGCGGATCCGCCGGCTCGCGAGGCTCGTGAGGTTTTCGAAATTCCTGAAGTTCCGGAAATGCCTGAAATATATATGATATCCGTATCTCCTGAGAGGGTTGTTGGGGCTGGATCCGAATTGGAGGCTGTGACGGCAGTCGCACCGGAGCCTGTGCGGGAGTCTGCGACGGCAATCACATTGGGATCAGCACGGGAGTCCGAGACGGCAATCGCACCGGAGCCTGTGGTGGAAATCATACCGGAATCTGTGCGGGAAACCGCGTCGGCGCTGGAGTCTGAGAATGAAACCGCGCCGGTGGAGATATCATTGGCTGCGGATCCGGTCGGACCGAAAAATGAGGTTGTTCTCGCATCTCCGGAAATGCAGCCGCCTGAAATCGCAGCAGTGCCGGATGACGTATTGGAAGACGAGCCACCGGCCGGAATAGCCTCAGCGGAAGACTTTGGAGCGGTTTTGGCCGCAAACGCGCCGGCTGAAGCTCCGCAGGCGGATGCTCCGGCGCTCCCCCAGCCGGCTGCGAAAAGTTCGGATTACGCTGAGACAAATGCTGTTGCCCGCGAGCGCAAGAGGCTGAAGTACCTTTTTGTTCCCACCGCATATTCGCCTTTTGAAGGAAATGCTTTGACTTCAGCTATAGTTGATTATGCTTTGAATTTCAATATTGATCTTATTGTTATCACGGGAAGCAGAAGCAGGGTTCTTCCCATAATCAATGGGTTCAGTCAGGAAAAGTATCCGACTACCATGATAATACAAAACGGAATAGTGATTTGCAATCAGGATTTCCTCAGCAGGTCTGGCGGGTACATAGAGTTCAATGATTTCGCCGTTCAGCTTTATCAAGGTGAGATCAAAGGGAGTCGCTTTGATTCATCCGCTGCTTTGAAGGAGCCTGCCAGCTACAGGTCGGAAGCGTTTGAGAAATTGAGGTCAGCCGATAAGCCCTCGCTTGTTTTCGCAAGCCCGTTTGAGACTTCGTATTACGACGCGGCTATACTTCCGAGCGCCGCTCTCGGTGAAATCGTCGCGCCGGTTAGCGGTTCGTTTGTTCAGAGTTTCGAGGAGAACGGGTATGTCGATGCGTATAATTCGATAAGGTATTCCGCGCCGACTATAGGGTCTGCTCATCCCGGATTCACATATGGGGATGAAAACGGAAACTTCAGGATAGATTTCGTCTTCTTCAAAGGAATGCTTCCGGCTTCCGCGGATACGTATTATATTTCCGGACTGAGCGATCTTCAGGCAGTAAGGAGATATGCAATAATGGGGGAGGTTGCGATATGACACTGCCGAATAAGCTCACATTGTCCAGATATGTTCTGACGCCGGTGTTTGCTGTGTTCTTCTGCTTGATCAGGCTGGCTGGCTCGCATGCTGTTCGGATTTCGGCCGCATTGGCTTGCCTATTGATATACGCATATATGGAGATAACCGACTTCATAGACGGCAGGATTGCGAGAAAAAGGGGGCTGGTCACTGATTTGGGCAAGGTCTTTGATCCGTTTTCCGATTCTGTGATGCATCTTACGTTTTTCGCTCTTTTCATGCGTTTTGATCTCATCAGTTTCGTTGCGTTTTATGTTATCATGTTCCGCGAGCTGACCATTGTTTTTCTGCGATTGCTTCTTGTGAAAGCCGGCACGGTGCTTCCCGCCAATTTTTTTGGAAAGTTCAAGACGGCTTTCTATGCCGCATTGTCATTTATTGTGATAGCATATGCTTCAGCAAGCGCATTCGAGCCTTCAATCTCACCGGAATTCGAACGCGCTGCGGTGATGGTATTTCGGATCCTTTCCTATTGCGCCGCGTTTTTTTCGCTTTTGTCGCTGATCGTGTATTTCGGCGGCATAATCAGGAGCAAAGCGCTGTCTTCTCTTACCAAATGACCGGATGCCTGTGCAATTGCAAAAAATGACAATAATGTATATCATATACGGGATTACACATTTCACACATTAATATGTTTTTTTTGAGAGATAGCTATGAGATTTAGATTGATGTATCTTTTTTCCTTCATCCTCTCAGCGGTTGCGATGTGGTTCTTCAGGAACGATGCTGTCGCTATGGGGATAGTCAGGGGGTTGTCCGGCGTGCTCATCAATTTGGGCGTTGTGCTGTCGCTTTGCTTCATCGCTATGACCGTTTTGGGTTCTGGGGCATCATTGAGAAGAACGAGGAAATACGGTATCACGATTGCCAAAAGCATGCTTTGGACGCTTGTGGCAGGCATTGCGGTTCTGGTTCTTTCGTTCATCGCTGGCGAGACTTTCATCACGCATTCGGATTTTTCGATGCCGATGAAGACCGCTTCGCTGGTAGAGCTTTCGCCTTTGGCTGACGCAGCCGGCGGGGCCGGTTTTCTGAAGGCGGCTATCGGAATGCCGCAGCTGGTGTATTTCGGGGTTCTGTTTTCGTTTGTGCTGTTCATGCTGTTTTCGTATTATTTGAATCCGGATCTTAGAGTCATACAGCCGGCATACGCTTTGGCCAATTCGATAAATGAGGTAGGCTTCAGGTTCTTCTATACGGTGTGCAATGTCTACATTGTGTTTCTCTTTGTGATATTCGGAGCGTTTTTCTCAAGGATCCTTGATCACAGCTCTGAAATAATGATGGTCATCTCGAGCAGCACGGGCTTGCTTGTGAAGATGGGAGTGTTCTACGGCGTGATCTGCCTTGTGGTTTTTCCGATTTTATTCATGCTTTTCACGAAGTTCAAGCAGAATCCGCTCCCTGTCGTTTGGAGCGCGCTGATAACATCGCTCGTTTCGGTTTTTTCAGGCAATCTTTTGTTTTCAGTTCCCGTTATGGAGGAAATCCATAGGCACCAGAACAATTCGTTGAAAAGGACTACGGTTGTTGCAGGAGACATAATGTATCTTTTCTCACGGGCTTGCAGCGCATCGCTTTCATATTTGGCGATAGTGTCGCTGATCAGGGCTTCCGCTCCTGAAAGCCTTTCCGCATTTGCTCAGCTGATGCTTCTTGGTCTTTGCTTTGGCTTCTCTTTGCTGTCGGGGGCTTTTCCGGGAATGGAGTATCTTTTCATAGTGGCTGCGATCAAGTTTGTGATGCCTGAGCTTATAAGCGATCATGTGATGACATTCTCGGCCGCATATGTTCCGATGCTGAGCATTTTCGGATTGTTTGCTGATACGTTTGCCATCAATTTCGGTACTAAAGCATGTGATATTCCAATAGTGAAATCAAGTGAGAATAGCTAAAAGCAATGTTTTTTTGAGGGCGATAGCCTACACGGCTATCGTCCTCACTTTTTTTTTATCGGTGTGGTTTGCTCTAACATATAAGTCGGAGATGCTGCGCATCAGGTCGGTGGAAGTGTTTTATGCGTCAAGCTTCTGCTTTATAATTCTTGTTTCAAGCATAAGACTGAGACAAAAGCATGATCGCGTTCTCGTTTTCATGATTTTGTCGCTTCTGGATTTGATATTCCGCCTTGCGTTTGAATTCGTTCCGATTTCCGTTGAGAACAGCACAGCGCTTTTCTATGTGTTCAGATTTATTGTGTTCCATAGTGCCATGATGCCGTTTGCGGTTAATGTGCTGGCTGGCAGCAGGTATTTCAAATCGAACGGCGCGCTTTATGGGATTTCGCTTGTGATGTCGGTTGTTTTGCTGACATTTGTGCATCCGAGCGTTTATTCGGATCGTTTGTCGGTTGTGATTGTCGTTTTGTTTTATCTTATGGCGCATCTTACAATGCTTGAGAACATGCAGCGGCTTTTTTATGTTGTGAGCTCGACGATGCGCAAGGTGAATATCCTTTCGTCATTTCTTTTCTTCATTTTCATTACATTGAGAGTGTCGGGTTTCAGCATGCAGTTGAATTATGCCGGCCTTTTCGGCATGATCGCATCATATGCCGGATATTACTTTACCAGCCTTAGAATGTAGCTGTTTGATTGGAAGAGGAGCGGAGCCGGCAGGAATGGATTCGAGCGGCCGTTTCAGGAAATCCCATTTGTAAAAAAAAACCATATTAAATATCATATGTATTTGGAAATAATGCTGCGGATTATTTGTGAAGACGCACCGTGTTTCGCCTTGAGAAAAGGTAAAACACGGCATATGCGGCTTTCTTGAGGTGTTTTGGTTCGGAATGGACACCGCATCGTTTTGAGATGAATTTTGGAAAGCTTCGGGCTTTTGCTTCGTCGGGTCTTTGCTTGGCATTGGTTTCCGATGATTTTATTTGGAATTTGGGTGGGTTTGATTATGGAAGGCATTTCAAAATATATTGATCATACGCTTTTATCCGCTTCTTGCGGACGCAAGGAAATAATGAGGATTTGCGACGAGGCCAGGAAATACGATTTTCACTCGGTGTGCGTGAATCTGTTCTACGTGCCGGATTGCTATGAGGCGCTGAAGAACAGCAATGTGAAAGTATGCGCGGTTGTTGGGTTTCCGCTTGGCCAAAGCACGGGACTCATAAAGGCGAAAGAGGCTGAGGCTGCGGTTCGTCAGGGCGCTGGGGAGATAGACATGGTTCTTAATGTCGCTGCCTTGAAGGATGGCAGGCATGATGTCGCTTTGTCAGAGATAAGGGATGTTCGCAGCGCAATAGGGAAGGATGTCTATCTGAAGGTTATACTGGAGTGCTGCTTGCTTGATGATGATGAGAAGAGGAAGGCTTGCGCGCTTTCCGTTGAAGGCGGCGCTGATTGTGTCAAGACATCGACCGGATTTTCCTTGTCCGGGGCAAAGGTTGAGGATGTTGCGCTGATGAGGAAGGAAGTCGGGAAGGGCTTTGGCGTCAAGGCTTCCGGCGGCATAAGGGATTTCAAGACGTTCATAAGCATGATCGAGGCTGGCGCTGATAGGGTTGGATGCTCCGCATCCGTAGCCATAGCGAATGAAGCCAAACTTGCGAAATAGGAGTTTTCAAATGGCTGATAGGAATAACGGAAATGCCGGAAGGGGCAAGGAATTTGATAATGAGACAATGCACTGGGCAGACAGGATGGCCCAATCGGTTCTTGCGAAATCGCCACATAAGAATCTGTATACTCTTGCTTCGGGAATCACACCGTCGGGAACGGTTCATATAGGGAATTTCAGAGAGATAATAACCACCGAGCTCGTTGTCCGCGCGCTTCGGAAAAAGGGGTGTCAGGTCCGATTCATATATTCGTGGGATGACTATGATGTTTTCAGAAAGGTTCCGCAGAACATGCCGCAGCAGGATGTGCTGCAGAAGCACTTGCGCTTTCCGATAACCGATGTTCCGGATACGTCCGGTTCGGATTGTTCTTCCTATGCCAGAAAAAATGAGCTTGAGGTGGAGGACGATCTTCCTTTGGTTGGAATAAGGCCGGAGTATATTTATCAGGCCGAGAGGTATAAGTCATCCTATTATGCCAGCGATATCAGGTTCGCTCTTCAGAATAAATCGAAGATAATAGAAATATTGAACAAGTATAGGGATAAGCCGCTGGATGAGAACTGGTGGCCGATTTCCATATTTTCGTCTTTCACGAAGAAGGATACCACTACGGTATTGTCGTATGATGGCGATTGGAAGGTGACTTATCGGGATGATGAGACCAATCAGGAGGAAACTGTTGATCTGAGAGAGACATCTCTCGTCAAGCTCAATTGGCGAATTGATTGGCCGATGAGGTGGGCCAAGGAGGATGTGGATTTCGAGCCGGCGGGAAAGGATCACCACTCCAGCGGCGGAAGCTTTGACACTTCCAAGGAGATTGTCGAATTATTCGGGAAGCATGCGCCTTTGTCCTTGCAGTATGATTTCATTTCCATTAAAGGGCATGGCGGGAAGATATCCTCGTCGTCTGGCGATGTGGTGTCGCTTGGGGAGGTTTTGGAAATATACACTCCCGAAGTGACCAGATACATGTTCGCCAAGCCCAGGCCGAATACCGAATTCGCAATATCGTTCGATACCGACGTATTCAAGATATACGAGGATTATGACAATACGGAAAGAGTGGCATTCGGAATCACTCCGGCTCCGGCTGACAAGATGGAGAAGGAGAGGAGAATATACGAGCTGTCGCAGCCTTATGAGGTTCCGCAGACTCCGTCCTTGCAGGTCTCTTTCAGGCATTTGTGCAATCTTCTGCTGATTCATTCCTGCAACATCGAGGAAGTTGTCGCATTGTATTCCGATGCCGATCCTTCACAGGCCTACAGGCTGAAGGAGAAAGCCGTTTGCGCTGTGAATTGGCTGCGCAAGTATGCTGATAGCGATTATAATTGGAGCTTGCAATCGCCTGATAGTCCGAGGCCGGAGCTCGGCCATAGGGAAAACAAGGCGGTTATAATGGTCGGAAAGCTTTGCGAGGAAATAGATGATATGGACGAGAAGGATATAGCGAACAAGCTGTATGATATCGCCGAAGGGGTTGAGATCGAGCCGAAGGAGCTGTTCAAAGCCGCATATTCCGTCCTCATAAACAAGGAGAGGGGTCCGAGGCTGGCTGCTTTTTTGAAGAATGTCGGCGGCGCCAAGGCTTCCAAAATACTTTTGAGGGGGACAAGTGAATAGCCTTCCTCTGGATTTGGATGCTGATAAGGTCAGCGCTTTCCAGCAGAGGGTTGCGGAATGCTCCATAAGGCAGGGGGATTATGCCTACTACTACAGCCAGACTGAGATCGATCGCGCGCTGGCCTTCAAGTTTCAGGAGCAGGCTAATTATTGTCAATTGGCTTTCAAGCTCAGGCAGATCATGGAGGGGCGTTCCTTTTTCAGCGATGCTGATCGCAAGGCCCTTCACCATGCTCTCAGAAATGACAGCGGCTGTCCTACCATAAGAAGGGAGTCGGATTTTCATAGGGCTGAGAGATTGAACTGCTTTGATTTTGCGCGCAAGGTGCGTGATGGCTCCATACGGTCATTTGATGGCAGGAGATTCTCATCGTTCGCTCATATCGGTCTTTCCGGATCGTCCGTTTCCGCGCATTTGATATTCGATGCGCTTGATTCGGTTGCGAAGAGGTCTGTCAGCTGTTCTGATGTCGTATTCATCGATACGGCGGATCCGGATTGCGTGGCGGGCAAGCTGAGGGGCATTGATTGCGGTCAGACGCTTTTCATATTGGATTGTCGCGGCGATAGTGATGTTTTGCGTGAGATCGATTCCATCAGAAGCCTCGTATTTGCGAAAATGGCGTCTGACTTCGCCGAATCGGATGAGATCAAACTGAGAAGGAATTTCGCTGTTGTCTCATCGGTTGATGCCGCTCATGATATTTCAGGATATGCCGCATCATTCTTTTTCGACGATAGCATATGCGAGCGCTATTCGTCGCTTTGCGTGGCTTCGCTTCTTTTGAACGCCATTGTATTTGGGGATGATGTTGTGAGCAGGATTCTTGATGGCGCCAAGTCCATGGATAATGATTCTCTGAATGGCAATATTCTTGAGAATCCTGCGATGTTCGCTGCGCTTTATGGTTTTTTTGAGAACAGGAAGAAGGAGAAAAACATATCGTTGTGCGTTCCTTTTGCCGATGAGCTGACATTGCTTCCGCCTTTGGTGCAGCATATTGCGATGGATGGGAATTGCAGAAACACCGATATGCGCGGCGAGGTTGTTGATTTGGATTCCGGGCAGTTATGCTTTGGCGCTGAAGGCGGGCATGCCAGGCGCTCGTTTTTTTCCGCATTGCACAGGGGAACGTTTTTGTTTTCTTTGGAGATGATCGGCTTCAGGACCAAAAGAAAGGCGTTGGATGAGATGATTGCGGAAAGCGTTGCTTTGTTTTTCGGCAATAGGAAGAGAAAGTTTTATGGAGGCAGATGCAGCACCATGATGGTATTTGATTCGTTGTCCGCGTTTTCGCTTGGCGAGATTATTTCCTACTATGAGAACAAAATGGCGTTCCAGTCGTTTCTTTATGATGTTGATTGCTTCGCGGATGACGAGCCTTTGGTTTCCGCTGAAATGATTGCGGATGGGCGGAATGACATTGATGGTCTTTCCGCTGGTATAATCGGGTGCTATTGATAGGAGGGGGCTATTCTGTGTTTGGGGGATTTCGGAATATGGAACATGATGCGGTAGGGTTGCGCATTCGCGAAGGGTTCCGGTTTTCGGCGGCTTGTTTTTTGCTTTCGGCGGTTGTGGCTTTGCTTCCATTGCTGTCATGCTCCAAAACGGCTAGCCGGAAGGATGATGTCAAGCCGGTATCCAAAGCCGCGAAATTGGTTTACGTGAGGGGTGGAGATTTCATCATGGGCGACGGCTATGAATACAATAATTCGCCTGTAGGCGTAACGCTTGACGGATTCTATATTTCCGATATTGAAGTGACGCAGAGCTTGTATGCCTCTGTTATGAATTCCAATCCGTCTCACGAGCAGAAAGGGGATTATCCGGTTGAGAATATCTCGTGGTATGATGCTTTGGAATTTTGCAATCGGCTGTCTGAGAGGGATGGTTTTGAGCCATGCTATGTGATTGCGGAGCCTGTTTCAGATTCGCAACAGGAATCGTTTGGCGTCAAAGTCAGGCATGTGTCATGTGATTTCTCCAAAAGCGGATACAGGCTTCCTACGGAGGCGGAATGGGAATACGCCTGCAGAGGTGGCGCGATGAGCAAGGGTACGAGGTATTCCGGATCTGATCATGCGGATGATGTCGCATGGTATGGCGGAGTGTATGGAAATGCTTCCGGACTTCATTCCGGAAGGCTCAGGGAGCCGAATGAATTGGGAATTTATGATATGTCCGGAAATGTCTGCGAATGGTGTTGGGATGGATATGAGAGCAGATTGTCGGAAGGCAGGAACCCTACGGGACCGCTTAATCCCAGGTATCATGTGATTCGTGGAGGAAGCTGGTATTCGGATGCTGATTCATGTCGGATCACGTATAGGCGCGGCAGGGATCCGAACAGCACTGCCAGCTATATAGGGATGAGAATCGCCAAGTCCGTTTCGAAGCCTGCTCAAGGCTCGTCCGACTGATCGGCTGCTTGCGGAATCTGTTTTGAGGTTCTTAAAAGTGTCACGGAATTGGTTTTTTACGGAGGTTGTGATATGAGAAGGTTTTTGGCAGTTGCGCTTTCTTTGGCGCTCTTCGGGTTTTGCATATTATCTTGCAAAGGACCTGGGCTGTCTGTGACGTATAAGGGCGATCCGATCAGCGTTAAAATGCAATATGGCGAGTCATTGGCAGAAAAGCTCGATATCGAGATCGCTGTCAGTCAGCCTTTGAGCAATGATGTGGAGGTTTCCAATGCATCGGATTGGATCGTAGCAAGCGCAAAGGATGCGACGGGAAATTTCTATGACAATACTGGAATGAGACCGTATGTGCGCGGAAAGAAAGGGGAGACGGCTCTGAAGATTGGATTTTTGGAAAGAGCTACGAAAACGCTTTTGAGTAGCACTGATTTTAAAATAGTGATTCCGGCCAACTCATTTAATAATAACAGTGAAATGGAGGTTTCCGGAGGCAAGATCTCCCTTGAGATCACCGATGGGTTCAAATCCATATCCTACCCCGATGGGAAGAGCTATGTGTGGTTCAGCGCCAATGAAGCGGATGCTACTGAGAGCGATATCAAGTTGACATACGTTATTACGGATGAGTTCACGGGAGCCATAAGGGGGACTGAGGCTTCTCCTGAAAAGACATTGATCAAGGATTGGTTTTATGTGATGGATGCCAATGGCAATGAGCATACCATAGACTCTTTGAATATTACTGCGTCTGGAGTGATCGAGAGAGAGGACGATTTGGACGGCGCGTTGAGAAACAAGCTTACGGTGACTTTTTCAACGAAGAAGTCGAATACATCCGGAACCAGGAAATATGCGGCGGTTCCCGGCGCATATGATGTGATGTTTGAGATACCTTCTGATTATCTTGCTCATAAGAACGTCATTAAAAGCTCGAGCGCGGCAAGATTCCTCATAACCAAAAAAGTGAACGGTGATGATTATGATGAGAGGGTTGTTACGGCAGGAAATGCCAAGACTGTCCCGTTGACACCGATTGTCATATCGGGACAGGAGGGTCTTCCGATAATAAACGGAGATGTCAGGATAACGCTTGATGGGGATTATGTGAAGGATGCGATTTCATCCGAATCGGCAAACGCGTTGAGCGGCAAGGTTGTCATAAACGGGCTCGCTGAGGGCTTGGGATACAAGCTTAAGGAAAGCGTTCCTGCTGGTGCCAGCAGCTTCATAATAACCATATTCGGAACTCCGACGGTTTCCGATCCTCAGGATTCCAGCGAGACCGCTTTGAGAAATGCCAAGCGGATTGATTTGTCTTCCGATTTTCTTCTCAGCGGAGTGTCGTACAGTATTGCGGACAAGATCGAGAAGGACACGGTTTTCGATGACAACGACAACAACCGCTTGAGTTTTGATATAAAGCTATCGCCTAGGGCTACTGTTAATGCGGGCGGCACGAATGTGTCTGGAATGCGTGTGGGGACTGCTGTTGGCGCATCTGATAAGAAGAAGATTCGCGTTAGCGTTGCTCCGACTTCAACAATCAAATTCAAGGCGAAGGCAAAAACGGATAACGGACTCGACAATTGGTTTGTCCTTCCAGAAGGGCTTCATGCTACTCTTGATAAGGACATAGTTGCGAATAGCACGTACTTTGATGCTGTGATAACCGGAACGCCTTCAAGCGCTACGATTGAGCCGATTGAATTGAAGATTCCCGCAAAGACATATACAATAGGCATAGATTCGCAGGATGGCACTTCAAAGATTCTTGCGGCTAATGACGATGTCAGGTGGGATATAGCAGGAACCGCAAGGCTTGCCGGAAAGGTAACCGGGACTAAGGACAGGGCTATAAAGGAATCCACGGACGAGGATGGTCAGGTTCTGATAGTGACCATTACCGGAGATAAATTCAAGGCGCCGCTATCTAAAGGCGCGGTTCTTTGCGGATATGATGATTTGACAGCGGCTGATGCATCGCTGTTTGTCATAAATCCTCCCGATGGCGTATTCACGGATGATTCCGAGCCGTACAAGATCGTGTCTGCTCAGGCGATTGCGGCTGGCGATAGGAACAATGTGCTGAAAATCAGGGTTTCCGGAACTCCGAAGGCCGGGTATGCCGGATTGATGAGCGGGTTCAGGATAGACGGATCGCTGCTTGAATCCGGCAAGGAAATCAATGCGGAAGCAAGAAGCGATAACAGGTTTGATATCGGACCTGCGGCTTATGTTGGAGATCGGGCGGTGAAATTCACAGCAGGGGATAGTGTCGTCGAACCTGAGACCAAAAGCATAACGGTTCATCTTGTTGGCGTGGAATTCAAGGAGGATAGCGATGGCGGTCCTAAGGCTGAGGATTCCGTGTTGTCATGGTTTTCGGATGGTGGCACCGCTCTTCCGGAAGGATTTGATGCTGTTGTGCAATCTGTTGATGAAAGCAGGAATTCCTTGGTGATAGACATAAAGGGCATTGAGAAGCCGGCGGCTACGGATGATCCTGTGATCATAAGGTTGAGAATTGCGGGATCAGCGCTTTCAAATGGTTCGGAAGTCATAACAACCGATGATGATTCCATTACTTTTGAAGTGACGGAGCCTGCTGTTACCACACCGCATTAGTAAGGCCGGGATTTTTGAGCTGGGGGTTGCATATCCGATTCAGGGTATTTCTAAAAAACTGCTGTTTGAAAATGCCTGCGGATTTTCGAGACGGAAAAACGGCAATTTTCCTTTCCGAGAAGAAAATGAAAACAGGAATACCGACCGTTCTCGAGGCTTTTTGCCGGTTTTATGGCCGGAAAGGCGTCAGGCAGGTTCGGACTCTGAGGTTTTTGGAAGTGCCCTTCAGGATATCAGCCCCAATTTTGTTAGTATCCGCTTGTCTCTTTTCCAGTCTTTTTTGACTTTTACTGTCAGTTCTATCTCGACATATCGCCCGGGGAATATGGATTTCAGTCCTTTGATGGACGAGTTTTTTATCTTCTTTATCATGTTGCCGGCTTTTCCGATTATGATTCCCTTCTGGCTTTCCCTTTCGCAGTATATTGTTGCTTTTATTGTAACGGTTCCTTCTCTTTCGCTCATATCATCGCATATGACGCAGATCGCATGCGGTATCTCCTCCATGAGGTTTCCGAATGCCGCTTCCCTTATTGTTTCCGATATTCTGAATTCCACGGGCGATTCCGTAAATTCCGGAAGAGGATTTTCGTCTTCACGGTTTTGATTCTGATTTGGCGATTCGATTTCCTTGGCATATTCCGCCAATGCCCTCAGGACATCATCCAGCCCTTCATCGTTTTTTGCGGAACCGACATGAATTTGATTGCAGTCCTTAAGCGCGGAGGTCAGGAAGCTTCTGACGCGCTTTTCATCGCCATCGCCGAGCAAATCGCTTTTGTTTATGAGAACAACGGCGGGCTTGCCTGATGTGCGGACATAGAATGCCGCCTTTTCCTCTTCGGCTTTTATCTTGTCTTTTCCATCTATCATGTAGAGCAGGCAATCGCACTCTCTTATCGCATTAAGGCTTTGCTTCCTTAGCAGCTTGTTGAATTCCACATTGCTATCATAAAGCCCTGGGGTGTCTAGAAAAACAAAGCGCTTGTCGGAATTCTCATAGATTCCCTTCACCATTGAAAGCGTGCTTTGCGGAACCGATGAGACTATGCTGACCTTGTTTTCAGTGATTGTGTTTACGAATGTGCTTTTTCCCGATGATGGTCTGCCTACTATGGCAACGATGACTTGTTTCATGCGCATATTATAGCATTTCATGTTTTTTTTGAAAAACGATTTCGGACGGTTGCATTTTGGATCCGCAGAGCATGCGTTTGTTTCGGTGTTCATCGCTGGCCGTTTGTTTTTCACGGCTTCTTATGATATGATTTTCAAGGAGGTTTTTTCAAAACTCCTCTTTGCAGTGGAGGTGTGGTTTATGAGAAAGGGAAAAAGCGCTGCGGCAGCTGTCGCGGTAACATTGTTGTGTTTTATGATGGCATTTGGAATCATTTCATGCGCTGAGAAGCCAATGGTTCCGAAATGGGCGATAGGGCTGGACGTGTCGCAGCTTGATTCTTTTTCCGGCATAATTCGGAAAAACGGAATCGAGATGTCCGGGGAGGTGGATCAGTCGAATCCGATTTCGAAATTGAAGTTCATCGAATTCGGAAAGCAGTATGACATTCCCCTTGAATCAGAAGAGCTCAAGGTTGGTGATGGAGAGGAGATTGAGGTTAAACTGAATCTTAAAATGGATGTTGTGGCCAAGGAAGAGGAATCATTTACGATTAAGGTTGCGGTTGTGGCTACTGGAGTCGTTGAGGTGTCCCAGTCGATGCTGGTCAAGATATACAGAATCAAGAGCGGCAAGAACTATGTCGTCTACTCTCAGATCAGCGAGGATGGTGGAAAAAACTGGAATGAGTCGAAAGCGATTTCCATAGGTCATTTTTAAGGGCGCTTTTAAAAACCTCAAAGTCCGAATCTGCCAGACGCCTTTCCGGCCATAAAACCGGCAAAAAGCCTCGAGAACGGTCAGTATTCCTGTTTTCCTTTTCTTTTTGGAAAGGAAAATTGCCGTTTTTCTGCCTCGAAAATCCGCAGGCATTTTCAAACAGCAGGTTTTTAGAAGTGCCCTTAAGACCTACGGTAGCGTTTTCGCTTTTTATTCGGATGTGCGGCGCATATGCGCGCTTTGGATCGCAAAGTCATTTGAATAGGCGTGAAGCCTTATCCCGCATTAGGTTTTCCGCCCCAAAGCGCGCCTCTCCAGCACCTCTCCGGCTTTGCGGCTCTGTCCTATCAGTCAAACTTTCGGACATAGCCTATAGTTTTAAGTGATGCGAAGCCCGTTTTTGAACCAGGGCATTCTTCGAGAAAATCGCGAATACTGGAATACTGTATGTATTAGTGTTTTTTCTTTTCTCAAGAAAAAACATTTCTCGAAGAATCCATTGGCATATTTTCTGGAGAAGAGAAAAAATGAAGCCCTGGTTCAAAAGAGCGAGCAGCACGAAGGGGGGTTGAAAAAACCTCTTCAAAATAAGGAGTTTTGAAAAACCGTCTCTTATTTCTGAAAAGGGGAATCGTTTTTTGCCTCGCGGATTCGCAGTCGTCTTATGCATCCGATCTTCAGAGGCGCCCTTGAAAAAATGGGGTATTGTTGTATAATCATAAGCCTTATGAGGAATAACGTTGTCGTTGCTAGAAAGCGTCATATCATAATGGCGCTGCTTGTTGTTGTTTTTGCTGTTTTTTTTCAGATTTCATGCAATAAGGGCGGTTCTAAGGATCGTTCGTCCGGACAGCTGGCCGAAAAGTCGAATGATGCGCTCGGACATAATAGAACCGAAGCGGAGGATGCCCTCGTCATAGCGGTCTCCGAGGACATAAACCAGCTTGATCTTTTGCTGCAGAATGACCAGATAAACCAGAACTGCTTTGCCCTAACGCATAGCGTGCTTATTGCAGCGAATCATGACAAGATGGAGATGATTCCTGTGCTGGCTAAGAGCTGGAAATGGTTGGATCCGACTCATTTGGAGCTCGCTTTGGACGGCCGAGCTAGGTTTTCGACTGGTAATCCGGTGATGCCTGATGACGTAGTGTTCACTTTGGAAAGGGCTATGTCTGCTGATCCGGCAATAAGCATATGGAGCAGCACGCTTGCGAATGTGGAGAAAGTTGAGGTTGTCGGCAAGCTCAAGGTTCTGATCACATTGAAAAAAGTTGATGATGATTTCTTGTATACGTTAAGCGACCGCAGCCTCTCCATACAGAGTAGGAAAGCGTATGAGGATCCGAACAACAAGGAGCCTTGGCTGGTTGGAAGCGGAAGATACGTGTTCAAGAAGTGGGAGCCTGGCAAGAGGGTTGTTTTTGAAAGGGTCAAGAGATATTGGGGTGATGATCCCGGTGTTGCGCCGACAATGGTTTTCATTCCTGTTCCAGACGCATCGGAAAGGCTTAGGATGCTTCTTGACGGCGAGGTTGATGTTTGTCTGGATCTGTCTGCGGAGGGCCTGAAGAAGCTTAAGTGGAATAATGATGTTGACATATTCCAGAAGGATGGCTCCAAGTTGTTCTACATGGGCTTTAATGTCTCCCGTCCGCCGTTTGATGACATCAACCTCAGAAGGGCAGTGTCTTGCGCTATTGACAAGAACGCCATAGTAATGCAGGCTTTGGGCGGTCTGGGAAAGTGGCAGACTTCCGTTTTGAACAGGGGGAATTGGTCTTTCCTTGACAATACCGAGATTGATGGATACAAATACGATCCTGAAAGGGCGGCCGAGCTTATTGGTGAATCCGGGTATTCCAAAGGGGTTTCGGTTGTGATGCATGTGCCATCGTCCGATCCGTTCGGTCGTGTTGCCGAAATGATTCGCAGCGACTTGAAGAAGATAGGGGTTGATGTGGAATTCAAGATTCTCGATGAGGCGTCGCTCAAAGCGGAGTGCAAGGAAGGAAAGGCGCAGTGTTTTCTTACCAGTTGGAATGTGATCGGCAGAATAGACGAGTGTTATCGCGATTTGTTTTACACGGGCGGCGCGGCAAATTATCATCATCTTTCCGATCCGAAGGTCGATAAGCTGACCGATGAGGTTCGTTCCGAGCCTGATATGGAGAATAGGATGGAGTTGTCGCATGAGCTTCAGCGCTACCATGCTGATATCGTTGTTCAAGTTCCGCTGTATGTTTCGGATATGGTCGTCGTGAGCAGAAAAGGCTTGAAGGGGGCGTTGCTTAATGGCGGCGGGCAGCATGACTGGTCCAGGGCTTATATAGAGACGCAGGCCCGCTGAGCGATACGGAGGTTTTTAATGGCTAATGACGAAGAGTCGGCATTTGTTGATGCGATGGCATCATCCGACGATATTGTTGTGCTTACAGGCGCCGGCATATCCACTCTCAGCGGAATTCCCGATTTCAGATCGCCTGGCGGCGCCTATGATAAGGATTTTCGGGGGATGAGGGTTGAAGAGATTCTTAGCATCGGGTTCTTCCGTCAGCATCCCGAGATTTTCTACGAGTGGTGCAAGAATGTGTGGTACAGGCTTGATGACTACAAGCCCAATGTGGTGCACGAATGTTTGTCTTTGCTTGAGAGACAGGGCAGAATTCGCGCCATATATACTCAGAACATAGATATGCTTCATCAACGCGCTGGCAGCAGGAAGGTTTATGAGTTGCATGGATCGCCGGCTCATAACAGGTGCATGAATTGCGGAAAGGATTTTCCATATGATGATGTCGCTCCTGTCGTGCGCGCAGGCGATGTTCCGCATTGCGACAAGTGCGGTGGCGTGTTGAAACCGGATATAGTGTTGTACGGAGAGGGGCTTGATGGGGATGTTCTGAATAGTGCTTTCGAGGATTTTTCAAGTGCGGCCTTGTGTCTTGTGCTTGGCACCTCTCTTACGGTTTCGCCAGCTGGTTCTCTTCCCGGCTTATCTGTCAGGTCGGGGCATAAGCTGGCGATCGTCAACGCATCGGATACGTTTATGGATTCGGCTGCGGATTTCAGATTGCGTGATTTGAAGGCGTCGTTCGAGGCGCTCGAGCGCAGGATTTCCGTTTAATGCGGTTTGCGAATTGGAGGGTCGGATGAATAAGGAGGATATTGTCAAAAAGCCTGTCGGGGTTTTGGATCACGGTTATGTCGAGCTTATAGACTATATGGGTTCGGATACCATGATAACGGATGCGGCCAGGGTTTCATATAAGAACGCCAAAACGAAATCGCAGGATGGTTTTCTTATTGATTATCTGATGCGAAATGAGCATACGTCGCCGTTCGAGCAGGTTGTGTTCACGTTTCGCCTGAAGATGCCCATATTTGTCGCAAGGCAATGGGTTAGGCATAGGACGGCCAGGATGAATGAGGTTTCGGGCAGATACAGCGTGCTTGATGCGGATTTCTATATGCCTGATGCCGAGGACATCAATTACCAGAGCGAAAGCAACAAGCAAGGCAGAGGCAAGGTGATGTCCGAAGAAGATGCGGCCAAGGTCAGGTCCGTCATTTCGAAGTGCTATGATGTCTTAAGAGATGGGTACGAGGAGCTTCTTGAATCAGGGCTTTCAAAGGAAATCGCAAGGATTGTCCTTCCTCTTTCAGTTTATACCGAATTCTATTGGCAGATGGATCTTCATAATCTTTTCCATTTCCTCAAACTCAGACTTCATCCGCATGCTCAGCTTGAGATCAGGAAGTATGCGGAAGTGATACTTGGCTTTGTGAGGGAGATCTGTCCTATGGCGACTGAAAGTTTTGTCAATCACAATCTAAAATCCATAAGGATTTCCCAGAAGGAGATTGGTATTGTAAGGGATGGAATGGATTTTTCGGCTGTTAAAGCGGACGAGAGGGATTTGAAGATACTGAAGGAGAAGTTAGGCGTGAGTTGAGAGGCGCCGGCATTGACATGATTCGCGTTCTTCTGGTTGATGACGAAAAGAATTTCATAGACGGGATATCCATGATCCTTGAGGATTATGATTGCGCTTGCACTGTCGCTTATGACGGCTTGCAGGGTCTTGATGCGCTTGGAAAGGATTCGTATGATGTGATAGTCACCGATCTTATCATGCCGAACATGGACGGCATCGCCTTTCTTCGCGAGGCGCATGCGCTTTATCCTGAGATCCCTTCCATAGTGATGACGGCTCATGGCGGGGACAATGAGAACCGGACTGTTCGTGCTTTGGGAGCAAAGAACTTCATATTGAAGCCGGTTGATGTCGCGCAGCTTGCGAACATGATCGACAACTTGCACGAGAGCTCAAAACTGGCTGAGGAGAGGGATCTTCTTAAGGAAAAGCTTCAGGAGCGCGAGCAGAAGAGCGATTTGTCCGATCTTTTGGGCAAATCCCCAGCATCATTGCAGTTGTCCAAGGTCATATTGCAGGTTGCGCCTACGAATTTGAGCATTCTGATCACCGGCGAATCCGGAGTCGGAAAGCAGGTTGTTGCCGAAAGCATACATAGGAATTCCCTTCGCAAGGATTCCGTGTTTGTGGATGCGCATTGCGCTTCGTTCTCGCAGACCCTTCTTGAGGATGAGTTGTTCGGTCATGAGAAAGGCGCGTACACAGGCGCGACTTCCAGAAAGAAGGGCATATTCGAAAAGGCGAATGGCGGAACGCTTTTTCTCGATGAGATAGGTGAAATCCCGCTTTCCACGCAAGTCAAGCTATTGAAAGTCATAGAGGAGCATAGGTTCCTGCCCTTGGGAAGCGATAGGGAGCGCGAGAGCGATTTCAGATTGATTTGCGCTACGAACAGGGATCTGGAAGAGGAGATCCGCAAGGGGAATTTCCGCGAGGACTTGTATTACAGAATCAATAAAATGAACATCGTTGTTCCGTCATTGCGCGATCGTGAGAGCGATATACCCTTCTTGTGCAATAAGTTCCTGCGCAAGTTTTCAAGGGAATATCACGGCGAAAGGGGCGTATCGATTTCAAGCGAAGCCATGAATGCGTTGTGCGCATATTCGTGGCCGGGGAATGTGAGGGAGCTTGAGAACGTTATGGAGAGGCTGGTTGTGATGTCAAAATCCGAGGAAATATCATTTGACGACTTGCCTTTCAAGATACTCAAGGCCGCTTCCGAAGCCATGGTTTCGCATCGCAGCACAAGAAGGAGCGCAGAGTTTTCATCTTTGAACGGCGGAAATTCCCAAGCGTTCGGGCAGAGGTGGAATCCTGATGATGCCGGAAGCGCGGATGGTGATGGAAGCTTTGAATCTTTGGGGAGTCGTGATATCGGCGCTACTGGAGGTGAGGGGAATGGTTCCGCAGATGACAGCATATCGGTTCGGGTTGGCACCATGCAGGAGATGGAATCCCAGATAATCAATGAGCTTTTAAGGCGGAACAGGAACAACAAATCAAAGGTGGCTAAGATGCTTGGAATAAACAGAAAGACGCTGCTGAGCAGAGTGAAGAGTGAAAATGGCTGACAACGGCTTTGAAAACGATGGCTTAAACGATGCTTGCATTGCGGAGCCTTCCGTTTCCACGGAGGATATCGGCCGTGATTTCTTTTCGGAGAATGGAAAGATAAGCCGCATTTCCAGCATAAGCTTCGAATACCGCAAATCCCAGGAGGACATGGCCAGACTTGTTTCCGACGCTCTTTTCAACGGCAAGCATGTGGTCATAGAGGCGCCTACGGGCGTAGGCAAGAGCTTTGCTTATCTTGTTCCCGCTCTATATTACAGCAAGATGACTGGTTGCAAGGTGGTGATTGCCACGGATACCAATACGTTGCTTGATCAGCTTGAAACCAAGGATGCGTCAGCAATATCCGGCTTGCTTTCGGCTGTGAATCCGGAGTTGTTCTCAAGTGGGGTGAAAATCGTTTCAATACGGGGCAAGGCGAACTACTTGTGCTTGAAAAGGCTTGATGATTTCTTTCAAAGCGGCGGCGGGTCGAAAAACCTGTCAAAAAAGGATTTGGATGCGGTCTCAAAGGCTTTGAATGATTTTCGCATGCGCAGCAAGTACGGGGCGAAAAGCGAGATATCCAGGCCCTCTCGGCTTATAAACGAAATCTGGCCTGAAGTATGCATGTCGGATAGCCAATCGTGTTCTACTGAGGCATGTGGCCGAAAGCAGTCGGATTGCAAGTATTACGCATCGCTTGTTCGGGCTGTCGCATCCGCGGACATAGTGCTTACGAATCATTCGCTGGTACTGTCCGACATACAGCTCAGGAATCAGGATGAGAAGGTTATCGGCGAGGATGCATGGAAGAAGGAATTTTATGTTCTTCCTCCGTTTGAGAATCTCATAATAGACGAGGCGCATAATATCAGCAGGAATTGTGAAAGCGCTTTATCAGGGCGTTTTTCGTTTAATGAGATAAAACGTCATTTGCAGGCCATGATGAGAAAGAGCGATAATGTTTTCGCGAGGCTTTGCGAGGCGTCGCCTAACGATTTTACATCCGATCAGTTGTCTGAGGTGATGGAAAAAGCCGATAGGCTGCAAAAGGATTTCAACAATTTCAATTCCTCGTTTGCGCTTAGCATAGAGGACGATTTCGCCAAATCCCTTAGGGAAAGAAGGGATGAGATTGATTTGAGCGCGGGTTTTTTCACTGAGGACTGCCGGCACGCTGCCGAAGCATATGTGGCATCTTTGAGGGATCTGTTGAAGTCTTTCAATCCAAAACCGTCAAAAAACAACGAGGATGAGATTTTTCAGGCCAGGATGATCATGAACGACGTATCTTCGCAGAGCGATGTGGTTTCGATTATTCTGGAAGGCCGCATGACTGATTCGGATCCGCCGATTCCATATGCCTGCGTGGCTACTGTAAGGCGCGATTCGTCAAAGGGCTATGCGTTTTCCGATATGATGCTTCATTCGGATGATGCTATGATTGAAATAAGCGCGGTTCCGATCTTCGCCGGCAAGGCTCTTGGGAGTTTGCTGTATTCCAGGATGAAAGGGCTGGTTTTCACATCCGCAACTCTCAACGCGAATGACAGATTCAGGTACTTCAGGAATTTTTCGGGCCTTGATAAGGATGAATCAGTTGGTTGTTTTTCGCTTGATCCGGTTTTCGATTATGCTCATAATATGGTTGAGATAGCCGTGGAAGGATTGGATACCAGCAAGGACGGAGACTCTGAGGAAATGCGCAAGGCTGCCGTTTTCATAGCGGAAGCCATAAATATTGCGAACGGGAGAACCTTATGTTTGTTCTCATCGTATGCGGCTTTGAGGAATTTAGGCGAATACATAACGGAAAACAAGCTGCTTAATGATGATTTGGAGCTGCTGATGCAGAGCAGAGGCACGTTCTCCAAGGATCTCATGCGCAAATTCAGGGAAAATGAGAAGACTTCGCTGTTTGCCACATCTTCATTTTGGGAGGGGGTGGATTTTCCTGGTGATACGCTTCAGCTGCTTATCATACATAAGATTCCGTTTCGCGTTCCCAGCGTGCTTGGCAAGCAGCAGGGCGAATTCCTAAAGAAGAGCGGAGGGCGAGCTTTCATGAGCATAGACATTCCATCGTCCGTGATAAGGATGAGACAGGGGATCGGCCGTTTGCTCAGAACGAAAAAGGATAAGGGCGTAGCCATTCTTCTTGACACGCGTCTGACTGATGGCAAACCGTATGGCAGGATGATTCTGAACGCTCTTTATATGGGGAACACCGTAACCGCTGATATGGAGCACTCCCTGTCGCTCATACGCGATTTTTTTGCGGATGGGGCGTCCGCGCCTGATGGGGAGTCTGCGGAGAAAGGGGCCTGATATGGGATTTTTCAGGAATGTGAAAAAGCATTTTCTTCATAAGTTCAATGATACGAAAGTGTTCGCGCTTGTCGGTAGCTCCGGAAGTGGAAAGAGCTACTCGGTTGATATTCTGGTCAAAAGGTATGATATCGACCTCATAATCGACGACGGATTGCTTATAAAGAACGATCATGTCCTGGCGGGCTGCAGCGCGAAACAGGAGAGCAGCGAGATGATGGCGGTGAAACGCGCCATATTCTTCTATAACAAGCATAGGAGCGAAGTCACAAAACAGATTGACATGCAGTATGCGCCCAGGATATTGATACTCGGAACCAGCAAGAAGATGATAGGCCGCATTTGCGACAACTTGTATCTCCCGAATCCTTGCAAGTTCATAATGATAGAGGATATAAGATCCAAGGAGGAGATAGAGTATTCGCATAGAATGAGGGATACTCAGGGAAAGCACATAATACCGCTTCCTTATATAGAGCTGAAAAAATACATCAGCGAATTCGATGACAAGGTTCTCATAGATGAGGCGTTTCTCACGACAAAGACGCTCGTATCCCCCAAATTCAGCCGAAACATGTCTGCGGCTTATTCCGACAGCGAAATGGAAATCATACTTACAGGCATGGTGCAGCAGAAAGTGGAGAACTTGGAAGTTGTGAGGATTACAAAGGAGAAGAAGGAGAATCAGATGAATATTACGGTTTATGTTCGAAACAAGCTGAATTCCGAAGCCAAGTATGATTTGGAAGGCTTGAAAGCTTATTTGAACAGCATATCCGGAACCAGATTCGAGGATATAAATGTGGATGGGTTGGTTCTTGTCAATTCCGAGAACATAGAGCAATTCAGGCAGCTTCTTAAAACCGCCCGCCCGATTGATGTCCGTTCGGTGAGGATCCAGCAGCAATAGGCGGCGCGGAATGGAACTGGTCAGGAAATTCAAGGAAACATTCATATCAGTTATGCCCATAGCATTGACAAGCCTGGTCATAGGTTTGACAATAGCGCCGCTGGGAGGTCTCTTGCCGCGGCTGATAATAGGCTCCGCGCTTGTGATTTCAGGCCTGAGCATATTCCTTGCCGGAACCGATATCGGACTTGTTCCGATTGGCGAGAAACTGGGGGAAAGAGTGTCGCGGAAACGCAGCCTGCCGCTTCTTCTGGTTTTTGGTGCTGCTGTGGGTTTCTGCGTCACATTCGCGGAGCCGGATGTGAATGTTCTGTGTTCGCAGGTGGCAGCCATGGGATTCGGAATCGATTCGGGGACGCTTAAGCTCCTCATCGCTTCGGGGCTTGCGGCGTTGCTGTCTTTAGGGCTGTTTTGCATTTTCAGGAAAATCAGAATGAAAATCGCATTTCTGATTCTGTATGCCATTGTGCTCGTCATTATTCCGTTTGTCGGAGAAACCGCTTCCTGCATTTCATTCGATGCTTCCGGCTCCACAACCGGGCCTTTGGCGATTCCGTTTATAATCGCTTTGGGGCTTGGAATATCCAAGACGTCAAAGAAGGGCGATGTCAGCGGATTCGGTCTTACCGGCATAGCCTCCATAGGACCAGTCATGGCTGTTCTCTTAGGCGCTTTACTTCTTATGAGAGGGGCGGGTTCGCAGGGGGCTGCTGCTGTTTCGGCTTCGCATGCGTCCGAATCCCTTGTTTCATTGTCCGCTGCGTTTTCAGATCAGTTTTTCGGGACTGTCAAAGGCTTCGCGCCGCTTGTGGCGCTGATTGCAATGCTTCAACTCTTTCTTGTCAGATTTCCGCGGATAAAATTGAAGAACGTGTCGTTAGGCATATTATATAGCTTTGTCGGCATAGTTGTTTTTCTGGCTGGAGCGGAATACGGATTCATGCCTGTCGGAAGAAGCATAGGCTATCAGCTTTTTAATTTCCAGCCATGGTATGTGACATCTTTTGTCGCTTTTCTGATAGGGCTTTTTACGGTGGCTTCGGAGCCTGCGGTGTGGGTTCTCACCGATCAGGTTGAAGAGGCTACAAGCGGCAGAATACGGCGCAGAACGGTTTTGATATTCTTGTGCTTTGGCGTTTCGATGTCCGTTTTTCTGGCTGCGATAAGAGTGTATTTTGCAATAAGCTATCTGTATTTCGTATATGCCGGAATAGGATTGTCTTTGGTTTTGAGCGCCTTTTGTCCTCCGCTTTTCACATCTTTGGCATTTGATTCCGGAGGAGTTGCGTCCGGTCCGATGAGCGCATCATTCATATTGAGCTTCATTTCGGGCGGCACTAAGACAGGCGACTCTGGTTTCGGAGTGATAGGCTTGATCGCCATTGCGCCGATAATATCCATACAGATTCTTGGAATAATGTATCGCATCAGGGAGGGCAGGACGCTGAGGCAGACTGCTTGCGCAGGAGGTTGACATGATTATTTTGAAGAACAGGTATTTGTATGCTGTGCTTCCTAGGGGCGCGGGCGATTATTTCGCTTCCGTGGCCAGATCATGCGGAGCTAAAGGCGCAACGCTTTATATGGGCAGAGGCACAGCAGGAAATTCAATCCTCAAAGCTCTCGGGATCGGGAGCAGCAAAAAGGATGTGGTGATCATGAATTCGACTGATGATGTTGCGGATTCCGTTTTGGCCAAATCCGTTGAGGATCCGCTGATAAAAGGTGTGGCTGCCGTAGTGGGGGGTGATAATATGCAGGCTCAATATGATCTCATAACGATAATTGTGAATTCAGGCTACAGCGATGATGTGATGCATGCCGCCCGCAAAGCCGGATCAATAGGCGGAACTGTCACCAATGCCAGGGGAACGGCTCTCCCCAGTGATCAGAATTCCTTTCTCGGCATAACCATAGTTCCCGAAAAGGAAATGATCTACATGATAAGCGAGAAGGACAAGACAAAGGCTATAACGGACGCTATTATGGGATTGGAGTGTTTGAAGGAAAAGGGGATGGGGGTGATGTATGTACAGCCTGTCTCTAAGTTCATCCAATTGGGGAAGTGATGATTTTTGTGCGGATCCGTCGCCCAGAGCCCGCCGGCAGTCTTTGTGCTTTCGATGTATCGTTATATGATGTGCATGATGTGTTATAAACAATAACGGTTTTGGGGTATCTTGAGGGAGGAAATCGGTTATGCTGGGAGCGATTGCAGGCGATATCGCAGGTTCTAGATTCGAGTGGAACAATTTGAAGTCGAAGAAATTCGAATTGTTTCATCCGAAATGTTTTTTCACGGATGACAGTCTGATGACGATAGCTCTGGCAAAGGCGATTCTGGATTGCAAGGGCGATTATGCCCTTTTGAGCGAAGCGGCTGTGAAACGCATGGTTCAACTCGGCAGGATGTATCCTTACGCCGGTTATGGCCTTTCATTCGCGAAATGGCTCGAAACCGACGGTTCAAGGCCTTATGACAGTTTCGGAAACGGAGCGGGGATGCGCGTCAGCGCCTGCGGGTTTGCAGCGAATTCATTGAACGATGTCAAGGATTTGTCGCTGAAGGTGACGCGTGTCACGCATAATCATCCCGAAGGAATCAAAGGAGCGGAAGCGACAGCTGTCTGCATATATCTTGCCCGAACCGGAAGCAGCATCGAGGAAATCAGGAAGTTTGTCAACGGACATTACTACAAGTTGGATTTCACTCTTGATGGCATTCGTGATTCATACGGCTTTGACGTATCATGTCAGGGCACGGTCCCTCAGGCGATAGAAGCGTTCTTGGAATCCACAGGCTTTGAAGACGCCATACGCAATGCGATTTCAATAGGTGGTGACAGCGATACGCTTGCAGCCATTACCGGCGGAATCGCAGAAGCGTTCTATGGCATGCCGAACGACATCAGGCAAAGGACGATGACATACCTCGATGATGGGCTGCGAGCGGTTGTGAATGAATTTGAGAGCAAGTTTCCGCCAAAGGTTTCGGGTAACTGAAATTCAATGCTTTTGATGCCGTTACGGTTGGTTTATTGCAAATGTTATGAATGCTATGAAGAAATTAATCGGAATATTATACGACAAAGATAAAGTTCGGAAAACCTATAACAAAATTAGGTTTCCCGAATTGCCTGATGCGCTTTCAGTCATCAATGGTGATGGTTGCTTTAATCCGCAAACCGGGAATTATGACAAGCAACTCCGACTTAAAGAACGGTTGCCTGAAATATACTGGAGAATGGATGATAATGATTATCTGAAAGTATCTTATTGGATAATAAGGAAGTGGGGTGACATTTCGTCTTTTAGGGAAGCAAATAACGATAGGAAACTGATTGAATTCAGAGAATGGCTGGGTTGTTGTGAAACTATGTGTGATATGCCAAAAGGCTACTTCTCTAGAATATCCTCGTTGTCGAAAGTCGCTTCTTTCTTGTATCCCGACAGATGTGCTATTTATGATTCCCGTGCTGCGTATTCTTTTAATTGGCTTTTTTTCAAAAGCGGTGGAAATAAGTTTTTTCCACAACCGAAAGGCAGAAACAATAAGATAAACAAAGAAGACCAAATAAAAATTTTCGACGATTGTCTAAAAAGTTACACATGGTATGATAGGATAGAGGTATATGGCGAGTATTGCAAATTATTGCGCATTCTGACAGAAAGGTTGAATAGAGAGGTGTTGTCGGACGCGTTCAGATTGTATGATGTGGAAATGTTTCTGTTTGCGATAGCGACTGAAATTGCTAAATCCGTCGGATTGGAATTGTTAAATTTGTCGGATTGAAATCACCGAATTCGTCGGATTGAAATTGACTAATCCGTCGGATTGAAATTATAATCAATTGCAGACGATGTGGTGATTATGAAAATAGATGGCTATAAGAATTGAGTAATAGACGATGCTGTTGAATTGTATCTTAAGACATTTGGGGCTGTGCTTATAGAGGGTCCGAAATGGTGCGGCAAGACTTGGACGGGTAGGGCTCATTGCAGGAGCGAACTCCTGCTTGCTGATCCAAAGGGAAATTTCAACAACAAGCAGCTTGCAAATTTGAATCCCGATTTGGCTTTGAATGGTGATGCTCCGAGACTGATAGATGAATGGCAGGAAGTTCCTTTCATTTGGGATTCTGTCAGGGGCAGAGTTGATGCTAATATCCAAAAAGGCCAATTTATTCTTACAGGTTCGGCAACTGTAGATAAGAGCAAATACGTTCATACTGGTACGGGAAGGATCGCAAGGTTGAGAATGCGTCCGATGGCCTTGTTTGAAAGCGGTTTTTCAAGTGGTGCGGTGTCGTTGAAAGATGTTTGCCATGGTCTTGCGGAGGATGTATTCACAGGAGAAATAGAGCTTGAGAGGATTATAAGTCACATAATAGTAGGCGGATGGCCTTCGGTTTGTGATATGCCGTCTGATCGTGGGGCTTTAGTTGCCAGGGAGTATTTGAAATCCGTTTTGAATGAAGACATATTCAAGGTTGATGGAATAAAGCGCGACAGACATAAATTTGAGCTTCTGTTGCGTTCTCTTGCGCGAAACGAGTCCACAACCGTTACAAACAGGACTTTGAAGAACGACATCAGGGAAAAGGATTTTGATGATGTGAATATTGATACGATATCCGATTATCTCAATTTGCTTAACAATATGTATCTAACTGAGAACATTCCGCCTTTTTCAAATCGCGTACGTTCTTCTTTGAGAGTCAAGCAAAGCGAGAAAAGGCATTTTGCGGATCCTTCGCTGTCTTGCGCTTTGTTGAATCTGACAGAGAAGAAGCTTCTTGAAAATTTGGAATTGCTGGGTTTTCTTTTCGAGTCGATGGTTCTTAGGGATTTGCTGACATATTGCGAATCATTTGGCGCAAAACTTTATCATTATCAGGATTATTCGGGAAATGAGATCGATGCCGTTGTTGAGCTGGAGGATTCCTCATGGTGTGCAATAGAAATAAAACTCGGCGCATCGCAAGTGGAGTCGGCTGCTCAAAACCTTATCAGGATAAATAATGCTATTGCTGTCTCTGGAGATGGCGGAAAACCTGCTAGGGCGCTTTGCGTGATATGCGGTTTGACTAACGCGGCTTATAAAAGGAAAGACGGTGTTTATGTCATACCGATTACAGCCCTGAGAGCATGATGCGCATTTAATCGGAAAATTGCCAGCATATGCTGTTAGATAGCGATTGTCACTATGTTTTTCTTAAGAAAATCAAAAAATGTATTGATAACTTGCAAATAACCGATTTTTTCAATAATATTGGTTATATTTTGATATTCTGATGATTTGGCTTGGTGATTTGAAAAATGAAACTGTTCAAAAGAGAGAAATTCCTGCGTAAGATCCGTCCTTTTTATCATAGTGATGATATCATAAAGGTCATAACGGGCGTTAGGAGGTGCGGTAAGTCCTCATTGATGCGGATAATTGTGGAAGAGCTTTTAGGTGACGGAGTGAAGTCTGATGATGTTTTGTATGTAGACCTTGAAAAGAGGGGCTTTAAGAATCTGAGAACTGCTGAAAGCCTGGATGCGTATTTGCAGAGCAAAACATTGAAATCCTCAAATATGAAATATGTGTTTGTGGATGAAGTGCAGAATATCAGCAATTTTGAGGAAACGCTGAATTTTTATCGTAGCGAAGGCGGGTACTCCATATTTATAACCGGCTCGAATTCTTATCTTCTATCAGGTGAAATAGCTACGAAATTGACGGGCAGATATATTGAGTTCGAGATTTTTCCGTATTCGTTTGATGAATATTTGAGCGCAAAGAGATTTTACAAAAAGGAAGTGAATGGCAACCTTCTTTTAGAGTTGAACAATTTTATTCTGGAAGGCGGGTTTCCGCGATTGATGTTTATCGACGAATCGTTTGCGAAAAGGGAATATTCCGCATCGCTTGTAAAGGAAATCTTTGATAAGGACATCAGGAAAAGGGTTAGAATCAAAAATAAGGAAACATTTGAAAACATTAAGAATTTCGTAATCGGCAATTTTGGCGCTACGATGAGCATTAGAAGCATTTGCGAATCGTTGGAGAAGAGCGGTGTGAAGATCACTCGTCTTACTGTCGAAAAGTATATAAGAGCGCTTGTTGATGCTAAGATTTTATATGAGTGCTCCAGGTTTGATGTGAAATCGAAAAAGGTTTTGTCCGGTGAGAAAAAATATTATGTTTCGGATTTGAGTTTCTTTTTTTCGCTGCATACCGATAACAATATAAATTACGGACCTTGCTTGGAGAATTTGGTCTATTTTTACGCTCTTAGCCATGGGTATTCCGTAAGTGTCGGCAAGGTTGGAAAATTCGAATGTGATTTCATATTGCGTTCCGATGATGCGGATTACAGTTATGTTCAGGTGGCATATACGATTCTTGCCAGCAAGGAAACGGAGGACAGGGAGTATCGTCCGCTTGAAAGCATTAGGGATAATTGGCCGAAATATGTTCTGACTACCGATTACCTTCAGCAAAAGCGCAATGGCATCAAGCATTTGAATTTGGTCGAACTGATGGCCAATGGCGAAATGCTACAGTGAGCGCTTTTCGGGAATCGGCTTTGTTGTCGAGACCTGTCTTGTGATTTACAAACCGGTGGAAATATTGTAGTATGAATGCAAATAATAGGTTGGTGAAAACATGGCTGGTAATGATACTGCAGGTAAGTTTGAACGATTTGATAGAAACCGCATAATTTTTGGAGCGCCAGGGACTGGAAAGTCATTTGGATTAAATAAGGATGCCAAAGTATTTGGCAGACAAGAGGCAATGTCAAATGAAGAATTATTCAGAGAGTGGCTTTTTTCTTGTCCGGTTACTTATAAGGGTACACGACTTGCGGAAGGTTCCGCAAAAAGGTATATCTCGGAATTGAGGAAGGAATTAGATGGAATTTATTTGATTGAAGATATTGGTGAAATAGAGAAAATTTGCAATGATGTCAGGAATAATAAATCTGCTAATAAGCATAATAATTTATCTTCGGCGCTGGGGTATTATAAAGAATTTATAGCCGAGAAGCACAGTGATGATTCCGAGAAGCGCGAGAATGATTTCTATGTCGAACGTGTGACCTTTTACCCGAATTATTCTTATTCGCAATTTGTCGGATGCTACAAACCGGTTTCATCAACATGCGTTGATAGCATTGATTGTGATTTGATGGACGTGTTAGATGTTTTGTATAATTCAAACTTAAATTCGCAAGACAAATATAATGAGTTGTGCAAGCGTGATTGCTTCAAGACGATAGGCTCTGGTGGTCTGCTTGCTACTTTAGTTTCGGCATGTAGCTACGATAAATTTTTAGTTAAGAGTGAGAAAAAGAAACAAGAGAAACAAGAGAAACAAGAGAAACAAGAGAAACAAGAGGATATAGGTGTTTATAGAGGTGTTGGCGGTAAGCTGCGGCCGTATTTTAGTTTGCTCAGAAAACTGATATACGAACAGAAAAACGAGATTTCCTACGAATTTGTTCCCGGGCCTTTCATAAGGGTTTATGAAAAAGCAAAAAGGTATCCTGGTAAGAATTTTCTGCTGATTATCGAGGAAATCAACAGGGCTAACGCTCCTGCTGTTTTCGGTGACATTTTCCAATCGTTGGACAGGCTTGATAAGGACGAGAATGGCAGAGAAAAAGGTGACAGCAGATATCCTGTGGCTACTTCCGAGGGTTTGAGGAACTATTTGAGGAAACGTGGTGTTCCGAATCCTGGGGAAATTGCAATCCCTCATAACATGTACATTTGGGCGACGATGAATAGCGCAGATCAAGGTGTTCAGCCTCTTGATACCGCATTCAAGCGCAGGTGGGAATTCGAATACCTGGATATTGATGGACGAATCGCTGATGGCTCTGCCGATAATGGTGAAAATGATGAGTTTAAAGGGCTTGAAGGAAAAAGTATTCCGTTTGATGGAAAAAATGGAAAAAATTCTACACCATGGGGAAAATTCAGAAAAGAGCTGAATGATTGGCTTCTTGATTATTGCAACGTTCATGAGGACAAATGCCTTGGACCGTTCTTTATTGATAGGGAAATAATTGAAAATGCTGATTCAGATGAAGGCGGCAGGGCAAGGTTTGTTAAGACATTCAAAAGCAAGATCCTGATGTATCTGTTCGAGGATGTTGTGAAGATGAATCCATCCGATTTGTTTAAAGATGATGCAGGCAAGACATATTCCAAGATTTGCACATCATACGATAAAATTGGGCTGGAAATATTCAGGTTTAGCGAGAAATTATTGAAGGAAGATGCGAATGTGGAAAACCAAGCGAATAGCTGATGTCTGATACCAGGATATTGTATTTTAGGGAATGGCAGGGGTATTCCTTTTCCAGTCTGAAGGAAAAGCTTTCCGGTTTTCTTTCGCCCAAGGCCGATGAGAAGAGGAAGAAAGATAAGGTTAATAGCATTATCGACAGGCTTGTCCGCGCTCGTTTCCTGAAAGCTTTTAGAAAGCCGAAAGACGATATAGGTGAAATTCTTGACGGCGAGGAAATTGAGGGCGATTACAATAACGATGATAATCGCATCATATATGGTTTCAAATATGTGGGTCTGATAGAAATTGATGGCATCATAATGTATGTCTATCCCAAATATATCGACAACTTCGATGATTATTACAAGGGTATTGATGATGCAGAGAAGGTAAAGATAAAAGACGCGAAGAAAATAATTGCGGTTCTGAGGAAATACAAAAATGAAAGCCTGAAATTCAAGTTTGGCAACAGGGATGAGGAGCAACTCAATTCAAATGATAAGTTGCCATTCGAGCTGTTTTTGCTCGAAGATTATTTCAAGAACGGAATTTATGTGAAAACGGAAAGCGTCATCGTTGAGAACGGCAATGGTGAAATCGATTGGGTCATGACTATCAATGAAACGGATGCGATAATCAGAAACAACAAGCCGTATTACACGACTCTTCTGACGAATGATGCGAATAGCGACAGCAATGATTTCATAACCAGGCTCCACGAAGCGATAATCAGCGACATATCACGCGAATTGAGCAAAAACGGACTGCTGGACCTGTTTGGCATTTCTTCGGCACTGCTGACTCCGCTGAAAGTCGATCAATTGGATTCCAGTGATAGCAAAAGCTATGCGATCCATTGCTTGGAGCGTGAATTGAGAGTGCAGTATATAACGCAAAAACGACGTTTGTTAAAAGCGCTGATTGGCTATCTGACCGCTTATTCCAGCAAAACGCGCAGTAGCTCCTTTGTTTATTATGGCACCACAGCCTTTAATTTGGTCTTTGAGAGGGCATGTGCCGATGTGTTTGGCGATGTAAAGGATAAGAAACCAAGTGAACTGATAGAAAGCAACATGATAAACGCAGAGAAATTCGGTGACGGTTGTGAGCTGACTTTGAAGCAAAGTATTGACAAACCGTTGTGGAAAATAGGAGGCAAAGGTTATTTTGCTAAGGAAACCTTAGAGCCGGATGTTGTTGTGGTTGGCAAGAATAGCGATGACAGCTCCAACTGTTCCAATTATTTTGTTATTTTGGATGTGAAATACTATCTGATAAATTTGAAAGACGTTTCCGATGGCGATAAGAACGGGCATATATCGGGCCAGCCGGGAGTTGGCGATATAATCAAGCAATATGCCTATATGCAATCGTATTTGAAAAAGAAATTGAAAAACGGGGGTAAGCTTCTTGGTTCGTTGAATGTGACAAAGACTTTGAATGCTTTTGTATTTCCGAAAAGGAAGTCTAAAAAATCGTGCGCACCCGAACAATCGCCTTTGATATGTTTTGGAGATGATGATTGCGTTTCCATGAGTTTTTTTGATAGTTCACCTGGATACGCATCGGATATAAGGATACTTGAAGTTGACCCGGATGCGTTGTTCGATTCGTATTTGAAAGGCGAGAAAAACCCTGATGTGATCGGGAAGACCCTCAACCAAGCTTATGATAAAGCTAGGATGAGGTGGCAGACGTTTGGCATTGAAAAAGGCGCTTCCGATTTGTTGCCTTGACTGTTTTGCAGACGCTTGTTTTCGGAAACGCCGAATTTTTTACTTTCCGAATTGGCAATCATTATTGCCTGATGCGCTCGTCCACATTTCAAGCATGTTGATCGGGTCGTCGAAGTCGGCGATCCGGCCTTCGCGGGCGAAGTCGAAGTTTCCTTTTTTCCTTTCTTTGAGGAAAACATTCCAGTCTCTTTCCTGTATCGTAAGGTTGATTCCCACCATGGCGAGATCCTGCTGGATTGCTTCGGCTGTTGCGATGTGGCTGGAGTTGGTGTTGGTCAGATACGTGATGCTTATCGGAGTTCTTGCGGATAGTCTGCCGCTGGCATCGAATTCATATCCTGCCGCCCTTAGAAGCGATATGGCTTTTGCGATTGTCTCTTTGGTGTCATTGTTTATCGCATAAGGATCGAAGTATCCTTGTTCGGTAACTGATGACTTGAATATGCCGCCGTTTCCGTCTGATATTCCTATTGGGATGAACGCATTGGCGGGAGCCTGTCCTGTCTGGGCTATGTTTTCGCAAATGTAGTCGCGGTCTATGAGCATTGAGATGGCCTCTCTCATGCATGCTGCCTGAGCTGGTGTCTTGCCTTTGAACAGGGGGGGCTTTTGGAATTGAATGCTGCGTAGTATGTGCCGATTTTGTCTACGGTATGGAATTCCGGATCCTTGGTGGAAACGAGTTGGGCAACAGCATCGGATGGAACGGTATCCGCGAAATCGAGGTTTCCGGAATTGTAGGCGGCGAAAATCGCATTGTCATCTGCTGAAAGCATGAATTCAAGCTTGTCGACTGCGATGTTCGCAGCGTCCCAGTAGTACGGGTTTTCTATAACCATCGAACCTGTGATGATATAGGCGATTTGAGGTCCGGCGTAGGTTATTACGGGAATGAGCGAGTTCCTTAAGGCGTGCTTGCCTATGACTTTCCATTCCGGTACGCCTTTTGCTCTCGCCGTGCGTATATAGTCTTGACCGAGCGTGTCGAGCATGCTCGTTTTGGCAAGTCGGGTCGTGTATGCGGCAGGGTATGCGGCAAGCGCGATTACGGGTGGGAGATAATGTGTCTTATCGGCGGTCCAGACTGGAACCAGACCTAGTTTTATGGAAAAGACCAGAAGCAATAATGTTGCTAGGACGAATCCGGGAACGGCGGTGAATAGGGTTGAGAAGAAAATTATGGTCCTGTCCTGCCATTTGTTTCTTTTTATGGCGGCGATGCAACCGAAGAGGATTCCGAATGTGAGGGCGAGCAACATGGCGCTTAATCCGAGTCTTGCGGAAATTGGGAAAGATTCCCTGAATATGTCCCTGATTTCCCTTCCGTTTTTAAGCGAAAGCCCG
>CADBSO010000134.1 GCA_902797395.1 uncultured Spirochaetales bacterium | reverse complement strand
TCTTTGCTCAAGCAGGCAGACGACGCATACGCTTTCCTGGACATGCAGAATGAAAAGACAGCCACATTCGACGGACTGCATCGGACCGACCATCGGGCATACCCGGAATCCGCCCTGCGCGAAGCATTGCTGAATGCGGTCATTCACCGGGATTATTCCTTTTCCGTAAGCACCCTCATCAGTTGCTACGCGGATCGAACAGAAATCATTTCAGTAGGCGGTTTGGTACAGGGTTTCTCTTTGTCCGACGTGATGATGGGTTTCTCCATTTGCAGAAATCCGAAGCTCGCGAACGTTTTCTATCGGCTTGACCTGATTGAAGCATACGGAACCGGGCTGAAAAAGATTCTGAGTGCTTATCCTACATTTTTACCGGAGAATCTTATACAGACTACGGATAAAGTATTTAAGGTTACCCTGCCGCGGCTTTCACTGATTGCGAAAATGCCGAAAGGTCACAAGGAAACGAATGAGGAAAAAATCCTTGCGTTCCTGGAAACGGCGGAGGTGATTTCCCGCGCTGAAGTGGAACGCATCACAGGACTTAGCACCGCTTCAGCGTCAAGATTACTCCGACGCATGGTAGACGAAGGCGACTTGCAAATCATGGGGAGCGGAAAGAACACGAGGTATAATAGAGGGAGGTGATTCAAACATCAATGAAGAATAAGATTGGCAGAAAGAAGATGCTATATCCACCTTTTGACCATCATCACGACATAAAAAAACAGCACATCTATCTGGTATCTATTACATGGAAGAAGAGAATCAGATAAAAGATAGAAATAAAATATATAAATAGCGATTTATATATGTTTTGTTATTATAGGGAACGTTTCTAATGTTTTCCGTTTCAATTACTATTTTCGGTGTCTACACACTATTACTAGATCTGAAAAGAGAAAAAAAGACGCACACTATAGATATTTCAGAGTTTCATAAAAGGAGGGTACAAAATGTATTTAGAAAGGATAGAAATAAAAAACTTCCGTTGCTTTAATTCCGAGGGAATCGTAGCTTATTTTAATAAAGGAGTTACGGCAATTATTGGAGAGAATAATATGGGTAAGACTACATTAATAGATGCGATAAGAATAGCTTTTTCTACAGTATCGTATCAACATGATATTTATTTCAAAATAACTGATTTTCATATAGATTTATCAGGAGTTAGAGCACATGAAGCTCAATTTGATTTGTATTTTGCGGAAGTACCTATGGAGCTTATTGAAATCTGGTTACCAGAATCGGGAAATCATGGGGAATTTCACATCAGGTTTTACTTAACAAAAACAGTTGCCGGCGAGGACAAGGTAAAGTTTTCTGCATGGGGTGGCTCTTTTGAAGGAAATAGTCTTTCATCGGATTTATTTGATTCTATTGATATATCATATCTGGGGGCATTGAGAGATGCAGAAGAGGGTCTTCGGCCTTCTCGAAATAGTAGGCTTGCAACATTATTGGGAACGGTCGCTGATTCGCCTGAAAAACGAGAAGAGCTAATTAGTATATTATCTGATGCTAATCAGCAACTCTTAGGAAAAGAACAAATTCGTAAGATAAAAGATATTGTCAATAATAATTTGGATGATATTGAACAAGAAGTACTATCGCAACGAATTGATATTGGCTTTTCCGAGCCTCGCTTTGAATCAATAGCAAGCACCATACGTTCTTGGATAAGTATGAAATGGGTGAGAATTGAAAAAGATAGAGATGAAGCACAACGATTTGCATCTCTCTTTGAGAAACCCATTTATAGACATTGCATTGAAGCAAATGATGAATCTTTTCTTGTCAATATCCCTGATTTTTTACGAATTGCGCATGAGCAAGGTGATGTCACAGAAGAAATAGAAAAAACGCTACGACAATATCAACAGTGCTTTGAACTACAACAAAATGGACTTGGTTACAATAACTTGATTTATATGTCAACCATTTTGGGCGATATGTCGATTAAAAAAGAAGGAGTATATCAACGTCTGCTCTTGGTCGAAGAGCCTGAAGCTCACTTACATCCACAATTACAAGAGTTGGTATATGAGTTTTTTCAGAAGCAACAAGAGAGCAACAGTATCCAAGTTGTCTTTTCATCACACTCACCTACATTAATATCGAAAATTGAACTTGATCAGATTAACCTATTGTATGAAAAGGCGCATACCATTAAATGTATGCCAATGTCACAATGCAAAGCGTCAAGCAATCCAACTGACAAAAACCATTTAAAAAAATATCTAGATGTAACAAAATCACAAATGTTTTTTGCAAAAGGTCTTATTTTTGTGGAAGGTATTTCAGAAGCGATACTATTACCGGATGTAGCAAATTTCCTCAATCGTTCGCTTGACAAATATGCAGTAGAAGTTGTTAATGTTGATAGTCTTGCATTTAGACCATTTGCACATTTACTGTATCGTAATGATGGAATGCCAGCGTATTGTAAGGCAGCCATTATTACAGATGATGATCGGTGTACGGTTAAGGATGATTATTACATTAGTACAGATATTGATTATGATGATGATATATCTAATATCGTAGAAAAGCTGGAAAAAGGAAGTGCATCAAATCGTTTCAAAGAAATACAAGGCTTATGCAACGAAGCATCAATTAGACTTTGTGGTGCCAAGAAAACACTGGAGTTTGAATTAGCATTTTGCGAAAAAAATATTTCAGCAATGGTTGATATTCTGAAGAGAATATTCCCAGATGTTGGAGCAAAACTACAGCAAAGAGTAGCTCAATTTGAAAATGTCAAAGAAAAACAAATTATTGTTTGGTTATTCGTTCGTAAACGGGATAAATGTAAGGGTGAACTGGCTCAAGCAATTGGTGAATTAATTACAAAGGGAGCTAAAGATAAACAATCATATTTTATTATCCCGAAATATCTTAAGGATGCTATATACCACGTTACAGAACCAATAAGCGAGGTTGCTGAAGAATGAGTTTGTCGGAACAACAGGCAACATATGTCAATGCTGCAGGGAGTACTGTATTATGTGCATGTCCTGGTAGTGGAAAAACATTTGCAGTTGCTGAAAAAGCAAAGAAGTATATGAGCGAATGGACTAAATCTCATTGTGGGATTGCAGTTCTCTCATTTACCAATGTTGCAATAGAAGAAATAAAAAAGGCTGTATTAGGTAAACAAGAAATATCATATCCTCATTATTTTGGCACAGTCGATAGCTTCATCGATGACGTTTTTCTGCGTTTTGCAGGTCCATATTTTACTCCACCGAATCGTCCGCGGATACTGTTTGATAATGAAAGTATTCCGTTCAAATGGAATGCTGAGTGTTATAGAAAGGGATGTGTTAAGAAAATAGCCTCCTTTCATTGGAATGAAGCCTATGAACTATTTAATGACAAAAATAAAATATCATGTTCTATTGGCAAGGATGGACATACACTATGTGATCAGTATAAGAGAAATCTTTTGCGATGTGGAATAGTATATCAAATTGATATACCAATGTTATGTGCTCGAATGCTAAAAAAGCATCAACAAATCGCTCAAGCAATTGCTAAGCGATACCCTATAATAATCATAGATGAAGCCCAAGATACGTCAAAAGAACAGATGGCTGTTTTTGATGTTTTATTTGAAAATGGTTTACAATCTATGGATTTGGTGGGCGATCCAGATCAATCAATATATGAATGGCGCAACGCATCTTCTGAATGTTTTATGGAAAAGATGGCAAGCGGAT
>CADBSO010000133.1 GCA_902797395.1 uncultured Spirochaetales bacterium | reverse complement strand
TCCAAATGGCTTTGCGACCCAAAGCGCGCATATGCGGCGCATATCCGGCGATTGGATATGACAGAATAAATGTATTCGGACATAGCCTAATCATGCGTGACATCAATCAATAACACCGACACAATCAAGATGCGCTATTCAATTCAAAACAGGCGTTCCAATTACAATTTTATCATCCTTAATCGAGATGCGATTCGAATCGATCAGGCAATCAATCGCCTTGTTCAGCCTCTCAGTTATGTTGCTGCCCATCCTCTTGAATCCGAATGCTCTTGCGGTTTCATGCAGCAGTTCCTGCTTTGTCAGTCCGATATTAGATAAAACAACTTTCTCGACCCCATCAGACAACTCATCCAATGATATCTGATCTATTTGCCGAGGTCCCGCAACCCTGACATTCTTCGATTTTAGAGCACGGCCCGCGTAAATGAAATTGCCCTTCATAATAAGCCCATTGCTATCAGCATCTGACAAACCAACAATTCTTCTTACCGAGTTTTTTACCATTGGAGTGACTTTCTGCTTGCCATCAAAAAGAAAACTTATCCTTTGGCACAACAAATCAAAATGCAAGGGGCCTTCCACCTCAACCACATCGCTAATGGCAGCCAACAAACCATTATGATCATCGGTTTTAGTTGCGCTTTTTGAAAAATCGCATATCACATACTCTTTGAATCCGTAATTGGATTCCGTATCAGAAGGTTTGTTTTCAATATGGATGATATCGGATAAATTTTCCAGATTGCCACCGTTGCCATTAGATTTGCCTTTGCAATCGAAGTCATCCGATCCAAACGAATCTATCGCGTTCTTTACCGCCTTGAGCAGCCTCTGTTTTTCGGTGACAATGTCTTTTCTCCAATCCGTAGACCAAATCCTATAAATATTCCACCCCATTTGCTCCAAAACATCTTGTCTCAGTCTGTCCCTCTCTCTTGCTGTTCTGCTTGAATGATATGTCGCGCCATCACATTCGATGCCAAGCACATAATAACCATTGCAATCGGGATGCTTCACGCCCAAATCTATTTTATAACCGGAACATCCCACTTTGGCAGATACGCTATAGCCTTGGGAGACCAGAAAATCAAAAACCGATGATTCGAACGGAGAATCGAATTCCACAGCATCAGAAACCCCAGTATCACCAATAATCGACTTCTCTCCTTCCATTGCGAATTCAATATATTTCTGCAATAGCTTAGGCCCATCCTGCGTCACTCTTTCAACATCAATATCAGTTGGCGCTATTGACCCTATCAGCTTTATATTGAATTTGGCGCGGGTGATAGCGACATTCAATCTTTTTTCCCCTCCCGCCATGCTCAACGGACCAAATCTCATAGACATTTTCCCAGATCTGTCCTTTGCATAACCGATGCTGAAAATAATCGTATCCCTTTCATCGCCTTGAACGTTTTCAAGATTCTTCACGAAGAACGGATCGCTTTTATCCTCCATGAAGAAATCCTCGAATTCAGGATGCTCCTTGCGCATTCTATTAATGGCATTCTCTATGGCAAATTCCTGAGAAGTTCCAAAAGCAATTACCCCGAGCGTCCTATTCGGATATTCTCTTATGTGTTTGAAAACCTCCTGTGCGACCTTTTCGGCTTCGATGACATTTCCCTTTTGCCGGCCTTCATATATGCCGTTTTCCACAAAAACATACTCAACTCCCCAGCCCGGCATCCTTTCCTTATCAGACGGAAAAGTAATCAATCTGTTCTTATATATTTTCGCATTTGAGAACGCTATGAGCTCCTCATGACGACTCCTGTAATGCCACAATAATTCCCGGCTTGGAAAAAAGATCGCTTCTTCCAATACGGACGTCTCTGAACATTCATCATCCAAATCCTCATCAAAATCGTCATCTCCAATTTGGACATTGAAAAAATTAGTTGGAGGCAGCTGATGACTATCCCCCGCGATGATCGCTTGTTTTGCCCTAAAAATCGCACCAATGGCATTTTCGGTTCTCACTTGCGAAGCCTCATCAAAAATAACCGTATCAAACTGATAGATTTCCGATTCCAAAAACTGGCTTATGGACAGCGGAGACATCATCAGACATGGTTTAAGCGCCATCAGCAAATTCGGAATCCTTGAGAACAGCTTTCTGATTGGCATGATTCTTTTCTGCTTTCTCAGCTCGGATCGCAAAACATTCACCTCTCCGCTCGTGCAATTATCCAATGCAGGCAGCGAATTGATCAGCCTCGCCCTGATCTTTGCTCGGGCAATAACAAATTGTTTTTTATCAAAGCTCGAGAATTCCCTAATCAAATCCTCGTGATTCGCATGTCTGAATTTGGCTACCGCCTGATAATCAGGCAGAACAGAATCCACCCACAACCTAAAGAACCTCTTCTTGAAAACAGGGATGATCATCTTGCTGCAGATTGGTCTGGACTCAATTATTTCAAGATAGTCCGACAAACCCAAATCCGTCATTCTATTCCGCGCATCACTATAATCAATCCAGTTCTCCAATCCTTCGAAGTTATTAGCGCAATCCATCAGCCTAGCCCTGATTTTCTCAAAAGAGCAGTCCAGAAAATCAGTTGGATTCTCAAATTTTTTAAAAAACCAGTCCGCATTGTGAAAGCAATCATCAACATGATCATTCAAGGAATCATAAAAGCATGAGACATATTTCACGCAATCGGGTTCGGATAAAACGCTTGCAGCAAAACCATCAGCGCTTTTCGTTCGGCCATCATACTTTGCAAGCGATGATTCGAACCGTTCGACCCAGCACAATGCATCTCCGATTTCTCCCCATTCGGTTCTTATTCCATCATACCTGTCCCTTAGCAAAGCTTTCAAATGCGGCTCTTGATTTTCAACGTCGGCAAGCAAACTCCTCATTTGCTTCAAGACCTCTAGGATTTTGCTGATTTCCTGGAATTTCCTTATTTCATTCCGCAATAAGCCGAAATCGGTTTCCAGATCCTTGTAATCAAACGGGAACATAGCTGAGATTTGTTCGCTCTGGCTTTTCAATTCCATAAGCAATTGCTCTTTTTTAACCAAATTGCCCATAGAGGATATTACAAAGCCAATGGAATAGTTTTTAGAGTTTGTCATCTGATCCCTTATCAGTTTCCTATCCTTCCAATAGCTTGGCTTGAATATCCGAGAAAAAGCGCCATAGCATCGCTCGAATCTCGTTTTCAAAGCCCGCGCATCAACAGAAGCAATGCCTGGTTTGAAAACATTGCAAATGACATTGCTTATGTCAATGCACTCTTTAACCAGCTCCTCATTCTTGTAAACGCATGCTATTTTCGCAACATCCTTTTTCAATGCGCTAAAACACGGATTCGCGTCAATGTGATCCTGAATAAGTCTTATCGCATTGTCAGCATCCGCCAAGGTATGAATGTCATCTAGTTTGAAAACACAAAAACCCTGATTCAATTTCTTGTATTCCGACACGGATTCGGAAAGCACTCCAACCAGTTCGTCATAACTTTCAACCAGCGCCTCGCCATTTTTCACAACTTCTTTCAGCTTTTCAGTCTCGCCTATCCAATTTTCAGGTACGATCGGAGAATCTTTTGCCACGTAAAGCAAATCCATCAATCGTTTCACGCCATTGAAAGTCATGTCAATATCAAGTTTCATGCTATCCGCAAAATCTCCGCATAAGCTTTCAAGTTTTTCCAGACCTGATAGGATCGCATCTTTTCTTTCTCCGAAACCATGTACGAATTCATTCGTGAAAATCCTGATATTAGTATCATGCCATGGATTGCGCAACGGATCCCCATCCATTCTTTCCAGCTGCCGACTCGTCATCTGCAATGCGTCCATATAAGATCGAAAGCCTTCCTCGGAAGTATTGCGGACATCCGGAACCGAAAAAACGACATCTTCGATATTTGAAAGCCTCACTATCTCCCCGTTTGCATAAAAAATCGATTTATTCAACGGAGGGATGATTTCGTTGACTTCCCTCGCATAGGCATTCAACCGTTTCCTGTCGCAAAACAGCTTATCCAATTCGTATTCAACCCCATCACTCAATGTCACCTTGTCCCTAGCAAGCAATAAGGTGTTCTCGAGCTGCGCCAGCGTTTCCCTTTTCCCCTCTTTAGCGCCATGCAAAATCAAAGCGAAGTCCGACAAACCTGTTGATTCAAGGCGCTTGAACACGACATCCAATGCGGCTTTTTTTTCGGAAACAAACAGCACTTTCTTACCTTGCGCTATTTTCGATGCGATTATATTGGTTATTGTTTGAGACTTTCCAGTCCCCGGAGGACCTTGCAAAACAAAACTGATCCCATTATTCGCATACAGAATCGCATCTTGCTGGCTCGAATCGGCATCAACCACATCAAACACCTCAGACGGCCTCAAGGAATCATGATCATATCCATTCAAACCGCCTGCCATCTCCATATTCTTCTCAAGCGCGGCCTGATCACCGCCGAGCGCATTCACAATCGGATGCCTCAAAATCAAATCCCTATGCCTTTCAAGATCCTTATACATGTTTATTTTCAAAAACGAAAGGATGCTCAAGCAAACGCTATCATTCAAAGCCCAGCCGTTATCCCGCGCAAACTTTGAGAGCTTTTCATAAACGATTTCAAACCCATCATCACTGAATTCAGGCAAGTCAACGCCAAAATCATTTTTCAATTTGTAAGCGAGCGTTGGATTAACAACTATTTCATCATCCGTCACTTGTATTTCAATAGGAGATTTTATTGAGTCGCAATGAATGCTAACGGGAACAAGGATCAGCGGCGAAACCAGTTCCTGCCTCGAATTTGATTCCTCCTTCCATTCAAGAAAACCAAATGAAAGATACAAGACATTAACATCTTGCTCATTCACGAATGTCCTGTATTTTTTTCTTAGACTTCTTAACACTTTCAGCGCGTCTTCAGGATTTTTTTTGATGCAGTACCCGTTGCATTCAAACAATTCCTCCTCTGCTCCGTCAGAACATCCGCCATAATCAGTTTCTTTTGCGCAAGGAATCAAAATCGGCTCTTCGTCTTCAACAACTTTCCGGTACAAAATTGAAATCGAAGGCCGTATTATCCGCAATACCGATTTGGAATCTAATTTAAAATTTATAAGACTATTTCTTTTTCCCAAATCAAGAAGATTTTTCTTCCAACAATCAAATTTGCTCTCAAGATCCATATGAAACCATTCCGCAGAATACGATTATCCGTCAAGGACGCTTCTGAAGACCTGCTGCCTGGAGAGCGCCCTCAATATCGAATGGCTATGTCCGAAAGTTTGACTGATAGGACAGAGCCGTAGAGCCGGAGAAGTGCTGGAGAGGCACGCTTTGGGGCGAAAAGCCTAATGCAGGATAAGGCTTCTGCCTATCCAAATGGCTTTGCGGCCCAAAGCGCGCATATGCGGCACATATCCGGCGATTGGATATGGCAGAATAAATATATTCGGACATAGCCTATCGAATTGGACTTTTTCATCATATCATTATTCAGAAGAAAAGGCTATGCAGGATGCGCATCGCCCATACGCATATCAAGCCAAAAAACCACATCATCGGGCTTTCTGCAACGAAACACGCCTCCGCACGGCGGCCGCTTCAACTCCACCGCCATACCCATCTCAATCAGCTTTTCAAACACAACCATGAGTTTTAAATAAACCCCCATACAATACCCATGCATAAACAATATTTGACAATTCAACACAAATACCGATTAATTTAAACCAAATCCAAAGCGCACACAGGAGCAATCAAAATGAAAAAGACCATATTTGTCACAACGCTTTTCATAGCGTGTGTATCAGCTTCATTCGCCAACAAGCGCAATGACATATTCGCCGAAGGAATGCTGTCATTCAATTTCGCCAATGTCTCAACAGGAGGAGCAAGCATGAGCAACACCTCCTTCTCCCTGCAAGGAGGAGCGGGATATTTCATAGCCGAAAACTTCAACCTCGGACTTCGCCTTGGGCTTACCGCAGCTACAGCCGGCACCTCATTCGACATCGTGCCAAACATAAACTACTATGTCAGAATCATGGACAATTGGTACTATGTCCCGGGCTTCTCAATCGGAATCAGATTCACAGAAGGTCCTGTTGCCGTAAGTCCGACAATAACAACGCTGAGCCTTGAAATCAGAGCTTCCGAACGGCTAGCGATAGGATTAAGCGCCGGTACCATCTCATACACGCATTCAGGAAACAACGATGTTGTCGGATTCAACGTAGGCGGAGCCTCCATACTTTGCCGATACTATTTCAACAAGCCGCAGCGCTCCTACTCCAATGCCTTGCAACCAGCAAAGGCAAACCCGAACAACGAGAAAACAACAGTTGCTTCCCCCAAAAGCATGAGCTTGCCGGATGAGCCCGGCGCTGCTGCAAAGAAAATGCCAGCCGCTTCTTCCAAGAGCGAAAACAACAGCAGCGACAGCAGCCACAACGAAGACAAAATCGAAAACGGCAATGCCGGCATCAGAAACGACAGCAAAATTGAAAAAGCCAGCGCCATCGAAAATAAACCTGAAAGCACTGACGCCAATGCCAACATCAGCATCAGTGAAAACAAAAACGAGCAATAAGCATACATTCGCAGCCAGCTGAAGCGCAAAGTCTCAGAATCCGGTTTCGCCTATGCCTTTCAAACTTGAAAGTCATAGGCGTTTTTTTTAAAGACGCTTCCAAAAAACTCAAAATCCGAATCCTCAATTCGATTTCATCCAATAATCGTAATCACTTTTCCGAACTCTTCGCATCGGTCTTATCCTTTCCGTTGCCAAATAAAACCCTTATGTAATCACGGCCTCCATCTATTATGCGAACGATAAGATTGCTGTAATATTAACTAGAATCTTCTTCCCGAATGAAAAAACAAAATGATTCCTGCATACAACATATTGGATTTTCAACTGAAATCCATCACTCAAACGCAACTCTTTTCCGACCCCCCCCCTTCGCTAAGGGAAATCAACGGCATCTCATTCAACAAACACTTCGTATGCGCAAACGAGTATCTGAACGAGAGAGAAACGGCACACTCTACCCTATCTAGATCAAAAAAGACAGCAATCCCACCGCAATGATGACGGAAGCATTCATGACGCTAGACAACATCAGCGACAAAAGAAGAGGATGCAGCTGCATAATGTGCTGCTGTCCAATGAAAATTAAGTTCAGAGACAACCTATACGCCTTGCTCATAGAATATATCTGAGCCGATTTCCAAAGCAGGAACGCTTCTGAAAAACCAGCCTTTCACCCGAAAGTTTTTAGATATGGCAGAATAAATAACCGGTCATTCATTCGGACATAGCCAAAGTTTTCAAAAACATCCAATGAAAAAACTACAGTATCTGCAGCTGCTCCAAAGCTTTCTGCAGCTTGGCGTTATCCTCCTGCTGGCGTTTCTCAAGATACAGACGGCAAAAGTTCACCCTCTTGTTCTTGACGGGATCGAAGGCCTCGTAAAGGGCCAGATGCTCGCCACATACCTCGCACATTATGGAGCCGAAGAGGGATTTGAGGCCGGAGGAAGAATTGGATGAGCTGCTGGAGCTGACAGAAGACGATGGTTTCGAATAGGATGATCCGGACTTCGGACGGACGCCAACAACCTTCAGCTCATAGTTGTCCTTATTGCCGTCCGTACCTCATTCTCAATGCTGTCGTCTCCGACCCGATGATTTAATGCAAAGGTATCCCCTACACTAGTTTAACCAACAAATCCAAAGCAACCTTCCTAAGGTTCAACATCTCGACAGCCATCGCTTCTGCCTTACTGCCAACCAATTGGATTTTGCCGGAATTTATGCCACACACCTCTCGCAACAAGTCTTCGAAGGTGCAGCCAATACCGTGATCGTACCATACTGGATGCTCCAGACATCGGCAACACAACAATGTATCAAAAGCAGTATCACTCGAGTCATGGAATGAAAGTTTGAAATATGACTTAACAAATGCATCTATCTTCGAATATAACACAAAGGCGAGTGGCGCGTCAGATTTTCAAGCTTCATGCACCCTGGGAATCATCAATTCAGCATGGGCTTGCTTCGATTTTTTCAAAATTTGAAATATACAAAAATTTATTTATAATATTGATACATCCATACGGAGAAAATAATGCCTGAAATAAGATCAAGCGCTGAGCTTAGAAACAAATACAATGAAATATCAAATTTTTGCCATAATTACAACGAGCCGGTCTTCATAACAAAAAATGGAAAAGGTGATATGGCCGTAATGAGCATAAGGACTTACGAAGAAATCCAATCCAAAGCAGAACTTTACAGCAAATTATTGGCCGGAATAGATGATATAAGACACGGAAGATCAAAAACATTTGATGAAGCATTTTCCGAAATAGAAGCCGACAGATCAAAGTGAAATACGTATTAAACATTTCCAGTGCTGCGGAAAATGATATTCGAGAGATAATCGACTATTTTGACAACATTCTCAAAAACCCCGGCGCAGCCAATTGCTTTTTATCCGCACTCAAGGAACAAGCCGCAATTATTTCGGACAATCCGTTTGTAGCTGCGGAAATAACAGAACCCTCTATCAAACGCCTGCACCTGCGCAAAATCATGGTCAGAAAATATATGATGTTCTACGAAATCGCAAACAACGATGTAAACATTATCAGAATACTTCATGGGCGAAGGCAATGGGAATCAATACTCTTCGATGAACATCAAAGCAGCTGATAGCGCTAGCAAATAATTCAAAAAGTTCCGTTTGTCCGAATCGTGCTCGCAATTCAGCACCTTAAATCGCCATGCACCATTACAGTATCTGCAGCTGTTCCAGAGCCTTCTGCAGCTTGGCGTTATCCTCCTGCTGGTGTATTTGAAATCCTCCCAGCAATATTTAAATGAGGTTTTTTCAAAACTCCTCCCTTCATGCTGCTCGCTCTTCCGAACCAGGGCGTAAATCCCATGGATTCTCCTCAAAAACACGACAAATACATATGGTATTTGCGGTTTTTTCGGAGAACGTCCTGAATCAGAATAGTCTTCGCAACATCTTGAAATGAGTTTTGAAAAAACCTCGGATGGTGCAACCAATGCTAACCGCTATCAAAGGATATTATGATGGAAAAACATAGTCACAGGTGACAACGTCCCGCCTCAGAAAGGACAGCGCGTCATCATTACGGCTGACGCAGAAGACAAATCATCTGAGGCAACAAACTTGAAAGAATTCATGGGATGCGGCGAGAAAATGCTTTACGAAGACGCAACAGAATTCGTAAGAAAACTCAGAGAAAATGACAGGATATAACAAAGTTTTCCTAGATACCTCCCCTTTGATATATTTTCTCGATGCTGGTGCAAATTATGGTGAAATCAGAAGGAAAGTGAAGCTTCGATCTCTCTGCAGCTCGCAACGGCTATAGATTCAGGTTGCGACTTGTTCCTCACAAATGACAATCAGCTCAAACAATTCAAAGAGCTGTGTTGCATGATAATAAAAGAATGCAGCCCTGCCATTCCAAGCGCAACAGCGCGCGCTGTTGCGCTTGGAATGGCAGGGCTGCATGGCGATTTGGCGCCGGCTAATGCCG
>CADBSO010000132.1 GCA_902797395.1 uncultured Spirochaetales bacterium | reverse complement strand
TGTCCGAAAGTTTGACTGATAGGACAGAGCCGCAGAGCCGGAGAGGTGCTGGAGAGGCACGCTTTGGGGCGAAAAGCCTAATGCAGGGTAAGGCTTCGTGCCTATCCAAATGGCTTTGCGACCCAAAGCGCGCATATGCGGCGCATATCCGGCAATTGGATATGGCAGAATAAATGATCAGTCATTTATTCGGACATAGCCATTTCCTTCATCCTATCCTTCAATACCTTCAAATTGTGCTCAAGCATATCAGAAAGAATATCAAGAGGTTCCACACCACCATCAGAAATGCACCAAGATGTCAATGCTCCATAATGCAAGGAAATTATTTTAAGAGCGACGGCATTCGCCTGCGCATCATCATATCCGGTTTTCATCAAATATGATTTCACAACATTAACATCATACCTGATCTTATTCTTCCCATAAATCGCTCCGCTAACAGCTTCCGAAAGCCATGTCTGTACGATCTTCAGCCCCGATCTCAGGATTTTTTCAGAACTGGCCTTCAAAAAATAGCATATCGCTTCATACGGATCCATCTCATCCGCTTTCGTCTTAATATCCTCAAAAACGAAATTCACCAAATCGCTTATGACTTCTTCCTTGGATTTGTAATGTATGTAAAACGCCCCTTTGGAAACGCCGGCTGCCTCCGTAATATCAGAAACGGAAACACTATCATAACCCTTCTCATGAACTAGCCGCCTCGCAGCTTCGATTATTCTATTCTTATGCGCCAAAGACTGCTCTTCGCGATTTTTATTGTTATACGCCATAATATCAATCAAAAGGCGGAACGATTCCGAGTGCTTATTGCAAGCATTGCCAACATTCCGCCTTATGATAACCCTTTTATTTTGTGATGCTTATATTTTACGGCAAGTAAAAAACAATAGCAACCAATGAAGCACATTCAAAAATGATCTTAAAAACACCCCTTGATTATCTTTACCGCTTTTTTCAAAACATCAAACGGAATATTAAGCGCAGGAAGCAGCCTCACCTTGTCTTTTGCCTTCAGACACAAAACACCATTTTCAATGCACTTCGCTAAAACCTCAGACGCATCCTTTTCCGTCTTGATTCCAATCATCAGACCCAAGCCCGTCACGCTTATTACGCCCTTAGCCCCGGAAAGTTCCGAAAAAATGAATTCGCTTTTCTTTCTCACATCCGTCAGCAATGTGTCGTCAATTCTCTCTATAATGCTGATTGCGGCGGCGCAGCACACGGGATTTCCGCCAAATGTGGAGCCATGATCCCCATTGCCCAAAACATCAGCGCATTTTTCATCCATAAGCGTCGCACCCAAAGGAAGCCCTCCGGCAAGGCCCTTAGCAGTTGACACCACATCCGGCTTGATGCCGAAATTCATATATCCATACAACATGCCCGTCCGTCCGTTTCCACATTGCACCTCATCCGTAATCATCAGGCAATCATATTTGTCACACAGCTCCCGAACACCTCTAATATAGTCAGCATCCAAAGCAATTACTCCACCCTCTCCCTGAACGCACTCTATAATCACGCCAGCGCACTTGTTCTCCTTCAGAATCTTCTCCAATCCGGCAATATCATTCGCATCGGCATTCAGAAAACCAGGCGTAAGCGGGTTGAAAAGCTTATGGAAAACATCCTGCCCGGTAGCGGCCAAAGTCGTAAGCGTCCGCCCATGAAAGCTGTTCCTCAATGTGACTATGTTATAATATTCCGCCCCTTTCCGGTCCTGCGCATATTTCCTCGCAACCTTTATCGCGCACTCGTTCGCTTCAGCGCCGGAATTGGAAAAGAACACCTTGCTCATACCCGTTTTCTCACAAAGAAGCTCAGCAAGCCGGACACAAGGTTGCGTGTAATAAAGATTCGACATATGCTGCAGCTGCGATATCTGTCTCTTTACCGCTTCCTGCCATATGTCATCTGATACTCCAAACGAAGTAACACCTATCCCGCTAGTAAGATCTATATATTCCTTTCCGGCAGGATCCGCCACTATCGAACCTTTTCCGCTGACTATCTCAACCGGAAATCTGTTGTATGTGTTCGCTACGTATTTCTTATCTTTTTCCTGTGTCGTCATAATCAAACCGTTCCTTTCCTAATAAGCGTTCCCGCGCCCTCATCCGTCAAAAGCTCCATAAGAATCGAATGCGGAATCGTTCCGTCCATGATTACGACATTCTGAACTCCGGCGCCTATTGCTGTAACACAACACTCGACCTTGGGAATCATGCCTTGTGATATTATGCCCTTCTCCTTAAGCTCTCCAGCCTGTTCGACTGTCAGCTCCTGAATAAGCGTGCCTCTGTCATCCTTATCCTTGAGAATGCCTGGAACATCGGTCATCATAATCATCCTATCCGCCCCAAGGGAACCAGCTATATAAGCCGTGGCCGTATCAGCGTTTATATTGAAAATCTCACCGTTTTTATTAAAACCTATTGTTGAAACAACAGGAATATAACCCTTTTCCAGAAGATCCCGGATTATTACGGGATTCACGGAAACGACTTTGCCTACATAGCCGTATTTCCTATCTTTGAAATCAGCCTCAATCAGACCGGCATCCATTCCGGAAATCCCAACCGCACGTCCGCCGTAATGCTCCAAAAGCCCGACAAGCGACTTGTTCACTTTCCCGGCAAGCACCATTTCAACGATTTCCATGCTCTCGCCGTCAGTTACCCTAAGGCCATCAAGAAACTCACTCTTCTTACCTACCCTGGTAAGCATCTGCGATATTTCCGGACCTCCGCCATGCACCAGCACAACCTTGATTCCAATCGCATTCAGCAACACCACATCCTGCATGACCTGATGCTTCAGGCCATCATTTATCATAGCATTTCCGCCATATTTCACCACAATAGTGCATCCAGCGTATCTTTTTATATACGGCAAAGCCTGAACCAAAACCTCAGCTCTGCCCGCATTAGAAATATTATTCTCACCATCCATATTACGTGCGATAATCTCCATTTATCTTGACATAGTCATATGTCAGGTCGCATCCCCATGCGACAGCGCTCTTATTTCCCGAGTTCAAGCCTATCAGAACCTGAATATCCTTTTCGCTCAAAATCCTCTTGGCATCAGCCTCGGAGAAATCCACCCCCGCGCCATTTCTGCAAACCTCTATTTCTCCGGCCGGACTTTTGAAAGATACGCCAACCTTGCTGACATCCACATCCGCGCCGCTATAGCCTATGGCGCATAGCACGCGACCCCAGTTGGCATCCGCTCCGAACATTGCGGCTTTAAACAAACTCGAGCTTATGACCGATTTGGCAACGGTTTTGGCAATCTTCTCCGTTTTCGCCCCAGCAACCACGCACTCAAGAAACTTCGTAGCGCCCTCGCCGTCACTGGCAATCATCTTGCAAAGATCGGAAGTCACCATGTTCAGCGCTTTGCTTAAATCATCAAAATCCTTTCCCGGAGCCTTTATCGTCTCATTTCCAGCCGCGCCATTCGCCATAACGCAAACCATATCGTTAGTTGAAGTGTCCCCATCTATGCTCACCATATTGAAAGTGCGAGTCACATCCCTCCTAAGCGCATATTTGAGCATAAGAGGTGAAATATTCGCATCGGTTGTTATGAAAACCAGCATGGTAGCCATATTCGGAGCAATCATACCGCTTCCTTTGGCGATTCCTCCTATGTGGCACTCGGTTCCGGATATATCGAACTTATATGCGACTTCCTTTTTGATGACATCAGTTGTCATGATGCCCTCTGATGCCGCATCGCTGCCATTCGCATCCAATCCAGCCACCAATGGGGCGATTCCGCTTCTTATCACATCAGGATCAAGCTTCTGGCCTATTACTCCAGTAGAAGCAACCACCACATCAGCTTCGCGAATCTTCAGCTCTCCAGCCAGATCATGACACATCCTCTTAGCAACCTCTATTCCGTTATCGTTGCAAGTGTTGGCATTTCCGCTATTGCAGATTATAGCCTGAGCGATTCCGTCAGCTATATTCTCCTTCGTCACCAACAAAGGAGCTCCCTTCACCAAATTCGTCGTATATACAGCCGCGCATGAAGCCTGCCTATCCGAAAAAATCAAAGCAAGATCACGCTTGGTACGGGATTTCCTGATTCCGCAATGAACCCCATTAGCCGTAAACCCTTTTGCCGCACAAACTCCGCCTTCGATTTTTTCAATCATGTCAAACTCCTCTCAAAACGCATGGGAACACTAAAAAAAATTCCCAGAACATTTCAATCAATGAAATGCTATATTATATTCTTTAAATTAATACGCCGCAAGTCCATGGCGAATTTGCGGCAAAAACAATTGCCGATGTTCAATTGCCAACGACATCAACCACCGCAGGCAATTCAGGAACATATGGGGTTCTCACTTCCTTACACTCAAGGCCAATGGTTTCAGAGCCGCCCAAAGCTGCGCTCTCAAAACGCATCCTGAGGCAAATCCCAGTCTGCAAATCCACTATGGTCTCACAGCGCATCTCTTCAGTTCTCGAAGACGTGTGGCTAAGCGAATACGCATTGCAATGTCTGCCAAGGAAATCCACCTTACTCTGCTTCGCCTGCATGTCATCAAAAATATGAGCAAAATAGAAAAAAGGTTCAATCCCTCTTTTCAAGGCATTGCTCAACGAGGACTTTACCATGCGCTTGATATCGCCCGCACCAACACCAAAGAACTCTAACCTGCCGGTCCGCACATCATCGATCTCTATTTCATCATAATCCTCAGAGCACTCGTCATAATCATCGCCATCGATCCACTGCGAATAATCATACATTTTATAATCAAAGGTCTCACAGCTCCATGATTTGCCTGCGGAATCATACGAATACACGTCATACCCATCCTCACGCCGAAGGTCATAGCATGTCTCGCCGGCCTCGGATTTTATATAATAAACATCACCTTTTGCTCCATAAACAAACTCAACGGCATCTTCCATAGGATCATTCTGAACAAAATACCTGACAAGCAATCCATCATCCTCACAAACACGATTAACCGCATCAATCATGCCATTGAAAATCTCAACAGGATTGCCATTAGCAGCAAAAGCCGGCATAATAGCAAACATTATCAGAAAAGATACGATAGCAAAAAATCCAATCGGTTTTGCAGACTTCATACTCCTACTCCTTTCAAAAAAGCATCACTTGTAAAATGCTCGTCCGTCACGAATCTTCTTTTCAGGCGCGACATATCCATCCGAATATCCGACAACCACATGTCCGATTCCTATGTAATCATCAAAATTCAAGCCAGTCCAAGAAAGCAAACGCCTGCCTTCATCGGACTCCAGCTCTTCTTTCGCCCTATGTATCCAACACGATGCCAATCCCTGATTTGTTGCCTCCAAAAGCATGTTCTCAATTGCCGCCGCGCCATCATGGACGGATATCCCCTCCCTATGTGATGCAACAAGCAAGACAACAGGCGCTCCATAAAACGGATCGAGCGCCTGCGGCGCATTTGACATAAAACTTCTATTAAGAGAGGCAAGATCATCACGCAGTTTCCTATCGGAAATCGCAATTATAACCGGAGTCTGCAGCCCTTTCCCGGATGGGGCATTCAAGCCGGCTTCCACTATTTCCCTTACCTTGCTCTCATCAATCGGTTCAGATTTGAATTTCCGACAAGATCTCCTTTTTCCAATAATTTCCAACATATCACATACCTCCATAAAAAATCATACAGCGCATTCGCGATGAAACGAAATATTCCCGAATCTCCTTACAAGATTTTTGAAAAAGCTCCGTTTCTCGCTATTTTCCACAATCATTATCGACAGCGCCTCCCAAAATGTCACGGTCACTGCAATATCCGCTATATAAATCAAGCTATCCCTTAACATATTATTCGCATGCCAGCATGTCTTCATGACTATCATACCCGCCAAGAGCGCAACTCCGATTGAGATCAAACCAATAGCCATCCTGTTTCTTCTGGCCATTTTAATCAATGATCTGCGAGCGCCAAGAAATACGCCATTGCGAATAAGCTCCCTCAAGTCACATTCAGGCATGCCCTCCCAATCATCAAACGATATTTCCAAATCCAATATGTATTTTTCAGGAACCAATTCGTGAGCAGTTTTAAGAACATTAAGAAAATCATCATCAAACACTGGCGTATCAGAGCCAACATGAGCATTGAAAATATCGGAAAGCCGCGCGAATTTCAATCTCATCAGCGCTCTTTTTCCAGTACTGTCTATTTGAAAATACCGTTCTTCAATACCCGCCAGAATATTCATCAGCCCGGACATGATTCCGCCCCGATTCCCTCGCATGAACCCTTGATCAGGGTTGCAACCCTATTCAAAACCTCATCGCGCGTTTTTCTTTCCAATTCGCATTCCCAGATGACTATCACCTTCCAACCCATATCCGCAATCCGGTTCGCATCCCGCAAATCACGCTCAACATTACCCGCTATCTTGTTCTCCCAATACTCCACATTGCTCTGCGGCAATCTGAAATGCCTGCAATTCTCATGGCGATGCCAAAAGCAACCATGAACAAACACAACGGCCCTATATTTCGGCAAGACTATATCCGGATGCCCCGGAAGCTTGCGATAATGAAGCCTGAACCTGAATCCCTGAGAAAACAGAAACCTTCGGACAATCATCTCTGGCTTCGTATCCTTTCCGCGGATTCTTGACATCACCTCATGACGCTTATCAGGAGAAAAACGATCCATTATGTCCAAATAACCGGTTCACCATCCTCGCCGTAATGCCAATACCTTTTTCCGCTCTCCTTCTGCGCGGAAGTCGGTTCGGATGCTTTGAAGTAATAGAACGGATATTTGCTATCATCGTCCTTGTCGTTCCAACCCTCCGCATAATTGCTCAGATCCGCAGAATCGCCCGATTTCAGATATATCTTCATATTCGACGCCAACGAGCCTCTGAAAACACCTGAAGCGACTGTGGCGCAACTCGCCGGTATGATCACATAATCAAGCCAATCACAACCCGTAAACGCCTTGCTGCCAATAGAAGGAACGCCTTCCTCCAAAACTATTTTTCTGATGCGCTTGCAATTGTCAAATGCGCCATGTCCAACGCTTTCACCCATAATAGTCACCTTGCTCAGGTTCTCCGGAATATAATACGTCTGCGAATCGCCATTGTTCTGATTGCTCTGAGAAACCTCATATGACACATACATGTCAAGCGGGCCGCCCCTAAAATCCCTGAATGTCACGCTGCTTCCGAAAACCCGTCCGAAATGATACGCATAATTAGCGCCTGGCATTACCTTGCAATCACCCACAAACGGCAAAACGATTTCCTCGAGCATGACACATCCGCCAAAAGCGCCATCATCTATCTCGGATGATATCGAACTGATCCTAACGCTTGTCAAAGACTCGCAAAAAGCAAAAGCCCTTCTGCCTATATAGCTCAATTTATCAGGAAAAGAAAAAGCTTCAAGCGAAGAACAACCTTCGAATGCCGAATCGCCTATCGTTCTCAATCTATCCGCCAAATCTTCAGGCAATATAAAATTCTTCAAACTGCAACACCCCTTGAAGCAATTGCTCGTAAGGCTTGATGAGGAATCAGATGAAGGCAATGCGAACTCTACTTCCAAAACCAAAGGATCCAACCCATCCGAATACCATTTGGAATTAACTCCGACAGCCGGCAGTCCAATGACTTTCAACTTTCCGTTCACAAACTCATATTTTCCGGCATCCTGTCCGCTCCTCTGATATGAAACGGATTCAAAACAGCACCCTTCAAATGCATTCTGGCTTATATCAGTCAGAGAAGCAGGCAAGGATATTGACTTCAACGCCGTACAGCTCCTGAACGTGTATTCTCCAATTGAAGTCAGATTTCCTGTTATGCTCAAGCTCTTGATATCACTGCAATTCTCAAAAACACCATGCTTTCCAGCAGCGTTGGTTCCAACTCCGATAAGATTGCTCGTACCCGTGATAGTCACGGATTCCAATGACCAAGGTATGTAATAGCTGAAAGAAGGATATTCCCACATGCCATACTCGTATTTCGGCTTGAACTGAGAGACCTCATGCGTTTTATATGTTTTTCCACTTAGATCATTTGAAAAGAAATACCCGAATGGAAATATCCATCTGTCCTCAACATTCTCCTTGCTGTTAGGATCGGCGTATTTGCCAACAAACGGCGCAGTCAACGACTTCAAATCATTGGAGCCTTCGAATATGCACTCGCCTATCTCTTCCACTCCACCCGAAATAATTACACTTTCAAGAACCGGACAATCCGCAAAAGCCCTAGCGCCTATCTTCACAATGTTGGAACCAGTCATATCTACAGACAAAAGCTTATTCAACTTGGAAAACGCGCCATCCTTTATGGTCGAGCATGTGGAATCGAAACCTTTGATCTCAACAACATCACCATCAGCGGATATGGCAGTCAAAGAATCATCCTCTTCCGTAAAGTATAATATTCTGCCTATTTTTTTAAGCTTGCTTGCCTCTTCGCCATCATCGACGCTATTTATTATCGACAAGAGATTTCCCCCAATGCCGCCAAAAGAATCATAATCACCTTGGGTTATCTCCAATTCCGATTGGTTATCCAATTCCACCAGTTTGCTACAACCACTAAAAGCTGATGCGCCGATTTCCGTCATGCCCGCAGGCAATAGGAACGATGTGAGGGAAGCGCAATCCGCAAACCCATAACCTCCGATGATTTTCAAACTGCTCGGAGTTTTAAATGCCGACAAAGATGAACAGCCCTCAAACGCACCGTTTCCTATGGTCTCAATAGTATCAGGCAAAATCACTTCAACTATTTTCGATGGATTGGGCGATCCGGAAAAAACACGAGCGCCGATTCCGACAACCGCGCAAACGGTATCATCTATGACAACTTGAGATGGAACCACTATGGACTCGGCATAGCCTCGGTATTCAGTTATGACCGCTTTTTCAGTTTCATTTTCCGCCAATTCAAAACTGAACTCGTTGGATTTCTCAACAACATGCAGAACAAGAACATCAGTCAGAATATTTTCCGAACTCACTTCCAATGTAGCGGTAATCCTCGCCTTTCCCGGAGCCTTAGGAGTAAGCGTCCCGGCCTCAGTGCATTCGATTACTTTGGAATTGTCGCTTCCCCAGACCACCTTCTGCTTGTATTTATCGGAAACATTCTCCGGATCATATGATATCTGAAGGGAAAACGCAGGGGAATTCGGCTCCAAGTACTCGCTCCCATCAGCAATCGTATTTATGATTTTTATCGATTTCGGCTTAATATCCTTAACAAAAATAGATTCAATCGCCGCACACGAAACAATTTGCGAAAAAAGCAATACGGCCATCAGCAAAGGCAAAATTCCAGAAAACTTCCTCATGTTGCAATTCTCTCCATAAACGCAATAATCATCTTTTGCTTTCCATAAAATATGTTACGAACTTCCTTTTGAACTCATCGTTATCAAAAAACGAACATGTAGCAGCCTGTTGGATTGATTGCAATGACACCGGAAATTTTATATCAGGAGTCGTGTAATTTATAGCCATAGCAGTTCTGGTATAATCATCCATCGCTTTTATTTCAGTAATGAATTTCTCCAATCTTTTCTGATCATCAAAAACAAACATGAAGAAATCCGAATACGTCATTCCGCTGGCTTTGGTCTCGTTTGTTATCACATATCCGGAAATGCTTTCCCCATCCATATCCATATTGATCCATTTTGCGATTCCGAACGAATTATAGTGGATAAACTGATCATTCGTCTTGGATCTATAAAAAATCTCCGGCTTGCGCTGATCCGTCTTATTAGTGCAAAACCATTCTCCGCCGCCCGGAACATTTTTTCTGAAATATCTGACATATCCGGATATGAATTTATCATTTTCCGAAACCGGGAAATACGTATATTCAGCTTTAACCTCAACCCCATCCTGCATCTGTATTACAGTGATTTGCGACAACTGCGTATCCGAATTAAAATCATACATCACTTTAGTTTCGGTTTCCTGACCACTGCGATAATTCGTAGTTATTATATCCTTTTCACAACTCCTCAAATTATTCTTATACGATGTCAGCGGATCCGACAACGATGATGAAATCGCCTCTTTCCATTCACTTTCAGTAACATGCGATGAAACAATCGCACCCCTATTCGCAAAAGCAAGCGCAGGAAGCATGATCATCGCCAATGACAGCCAAGCGGCCTTAAAAAATCTTTTGATTGACATATCTCGTATTTTAAATAAAATCAGAGGTTTTTTCAAAACCGGTTATTTATAAGAACAATCACTCTCCAATTCAGAAGACGTTTTCACAGAATATTCGCAACCACAGTATTTTTGTCTGTACAATTCCAATTCCCTAGCAATTCGAATGCTTCTTTCTTCGCCGCCTTTCTTTTTGAAATCATAAGGCGCATAACCTTCAATCGCGCTTCCAATTGCGATTATGTTCTTAGAGTTCTTATATCTCGAAACAGTCAGCGACGTGCAAAAACATCCGATATTCTCGCTATCAGCGGCAGCACGAGCAAGATGAAGATTCAAATCAAAGCACCTCTTGCACCTTTCCGCACCCTCCGGTTCAGCCTCAAAACCTCTAATCACTTCCTGCCAAACACTATGAGGAGTATTTCCCACAATCAATTCCACATTATAAGCAGCCGCTAGCCTCCTAACATAATCAAGCCGCTTTTCACGTTCGCTTTCCGGACTTATGTTAGGATTGTCATAAAACAATACCACTTTCCATCCTTCGCTTTCGAGGCGTTCTATGCAGCTGGATGCGCAAACCGCGCAACACGAATGAAGCAAAATCCTCTTATCACCCGAGTTCATTTATGTTGAATCTCCTCAACGCTATTTCTCACCAAGACGGAAAAATACAGCAAAGCAATAAAATCGGTTTCAGTAAGTCGCGCGTGGTTCACATGATTGATTTTTCTCAAGCCATTGCAACACATTTCAATTTTCACATCCTTAATGCCGTTGCATTCGTCCAAAAGAGCATTTGAAAATCCAATTATCCTTTCACCATCAAGAGAAATTAGAGCCGATATAATGTCATCATAATTCCGATCTATCAAATCAATATTTCTGCAATCGTCCAGAAAAATCCCCAATATTTCCCTTTTTCTACTGATGAATTCATCATACAGAATATTTGAAGCATCATTATTCATGCTATTTGTTTCCTCATATAACCTAGCCAACCTGGAAAGCGCGCTCTTATTCAAAAGCAAAGCATCATAGCACGAATATCTGGTTTGCTTGAAATACATATTTCTTTCCAAAGACCAAGGTGAGAAAATATCCAGAAAAAGACGCTTTTTATCATCCATAAAGAATTCTGCGATCATGCAATCAACACAAGTTTCTATATGAACGGCATTTTGCGATAGTCTCCTCACATCCTCCAGCAAATGCAGCTTATTGCTGAATCCGGAAAGCGCGCGGGCTGCCGAGGCTTTAGCGGAAACCCATCTCGAATTATAGAATATTTTCTCAAGACAATCTGCCGCTGCCTGACTATCAATAAAATTGGATAAGGTCTCTATAGCGGTAACCTGCATGTAATTATCATCATTTTCCGCTATTCTTATGCAATCAGGAATATACGACTCCGATTTTTTCTCACCTATGACTTGCAGAAGATCATGTATCTCACGCGAATATGGAGAAGCCAATTTTCTTTTCACTTCACCATAAATGAAGGATGATGACATTTCACCTAAATCCATTATGTGCTTTCTTCTATAAAAGCTATTCATTGAATTCTCAATTGCTGAAAGCTCCGAAATAGCCTGCAGATTTTTAAGCGACATCAGCTCCATAGCTTTTTTCGCATTTTTCTCACGCAATGTGAAGGTATACACAAGACCGAAAATCGATATCAAAAATCCGAAAAAGAAGCATAACGAGTAATCGCTAAGCAAAACAAAATCAGAAAGCATGGAGATTTTTTCGCCATATGAAACAAGCCAGCCGGAAATCAAACCGGCTATTATCGCAATTATTCCCGCTCCTAAATTAACCGCTATATTGAATCCGGCGGCGTTTTTATTCGGAAGAGCGGAAACAACCAGCTGATTGGATTGTATTACCGATGTCTGCAAAAAGAAATTCATGAAAAAACCGATTATAAAATAGAATAAAACCGGCAATCCTTCAGGAGACCACACAAAAATCCCAGTAAATATTATCACAGCGAATGAACATATCTTCAGTATCGGTTTCGCTCCTGTTGCGTCCGTAAGAAATTTGGATACGTATCCAGCAGCAATATATGCAAGTGAAATCACAACCGAATATACTATGACAAGCCCATCCGAAAGCCCAACCTTTATGCTCATGAACGGAATCGTCATCCCCATGACAATCGCAACTGCAAAATATATCCACTTCAAAAACACGCGATTTCTGATTTTTCCATCAGTCATCATTATTCTAAACAATGGAAATATCTTCATATCCGATGATTTTGAATATGAAAGCCTGCAAGGAATTTTTTTGGAATGAGCCGAAGCTATCGTATTTCCGAGGACTCCAATCATTTGCAAAATGACAATAGCCAAGACCGAATCGTAAAAATATGTGGTAATGCTGGCTGCTATCTTCGCAAACATCATTGTGAGGTTATACGCATAATTCAAAGTCGAATAAAATCGGCCGCGACTATGTATCGTTGTAAGATTCTTTGCTATGGGATCATATGAGATTATCCCTATTGCCCTAAAGAGCATATACATCACAAAGGTGAAAACCAATATTGTCGTTCTTGCGACACCATCAAAGAAAAGCATCAGCGCATAAAGCAGACAAATCAAACCCCTCAACATCCAATTGACATATAATGTTCTCCCAAGATTTTTGCCTTCCAGATATTTTGATAAAAACGGAACAATCAACGATGTGACATAAACTGCAGTAGGTATGAAACCAAGAATCATATTGCCCGCGCAGAATCTAACAGCTAAGATATAAACAAGAGTATCGCCGAGCATGCCGAATGATATTCCATTGAATACCTCAAACAGCAGCATTTCACGCCGACCTACAAATCTTTCCTTTTCACTTAAATACTGACTGGTCATATGACATAAAAAATACCCTCAAAGCCTGAATGCTCCGAGGGCACTATTGAAAATCAAGCTGAAAATCGATTCTAAAATATTCTCAAAATCCTCAAAATCACTTTACAGCCCAAAGTCCATGAAGGTTGCAATAGGCATACACATTAGCCACATCCTCTCCTTCTGACAATGCAAACGAAGCAACAGCCGCTTCCTGATCCTTCACATTAGCAAGCTGAACATTTTTTGTTCCAACAAGCATTATCCAATCAATATGATGCTCAGCAGTCATAGGATGAGCAGCGCTTCCCACTTTCACATAAGCCGATGATCCGTTCTTTTCAACAACAGGCACATGTTTTTCAACAGCAGCATCCGTTGTATTTGCCACGAGTTCATTCATAACAACACCACAACAATAAATGTCAGGATTTGCGCTATCCGTGAAAACACATACCACTTTGCCGCATTTTGCGCATCTTAAAATCTTCATTTTTCTCTCCCCCGAACTTTTTTTATCATATCCTTCTGCAATCATAATTGACTTAACTATCTGCTCAGCTGAATCAAATTCGCTTTTCGCCACAGCGCCATCATTCGATTCGTCAAAACAACCATCAGATTGCGGATCGTTCCCGTAATTGTTTTTGCCCTTATCACCTTTTATAAGACAAAGCACAAAGATTATCACGGATATGACAAAAACAGACAAAAGCCAAATTATTGCGAAAATACCCAAAATCTTAAAATTATCCAATGCCTTCATAGCATAGAAGTTTGCCTGTGAAATAGCATCATTAGTAATTTCGCCATATGAAATGTACGGTTCAAGCCATGGCCAAAGCTTTATTACAAGATTAGTGAAAATATTTGCAAAATTTGAAAATAACGCAAACATTCCAAAATATGAAAGCACATTATAAACTACAACCAGAATTCCGCTTCTATTTGTATCGTGCAGTCGTCTGACAACAAGGCAGTTCCATGGTATCAGATGAATACCTGCCCAAAGAAATGTCAAATCCACTCCTGATAATTTTGAAAATAAGGAAACAGGCAATGTGAGAAGGGTATAAATCAGAAAAGTGCTCCAATATTCTTTTCTAGATGCCCTGCCCTTAAAATCAGAATATCCGGTCTTTGTCCAAAAATTCAGATAATTTTTCCAACCATATTGAAATACATTCATTTAAAATACTCCAGATTGCAAAAACAAAAAAAATAAAACTCATGAAAAAAATGCCGGTGACCAGACTCGAACTGGTACAGGATTGCTCCCGGTAGATTTTGAGTCTACTGCGTCTACCAATTTCGCCACACCGGCATTATTAATACGATTTGAATCTTATTTTAACTAAAATTCAAATAAATTCAAATATTTATAAAATTTTTTTTGTAAGACTTTTGATTATTAGCAGCATCCAATTACTAATATTATTGTTCTTTTAAAAAACATAATAATAGTAATAAAGCATTGATTTTTTGTTGATAACTTAAAAATTTCCTTTGTATTTTATTGAAAAATAATCAGTTATGATTATCAACAACTTATTGGATATTTTGTTCTCAAATAGATTTTTATCCACAAATTCCGTATGTTTTTAGAATATCAGCAGCAATTTGCAATCGTTTTTCAATATTTTTTTAACAAGTTATCAACATGGTTCTTTTATTTTTGTTTGTATTTGGTTGTTTTTCATGTTGTTGAAAAAATTGTTAATTTTTTGTGGAAAACTCCGTAACATTATGAAAAATAATGAATTATGTTTATGATAACATGTTGATAAGTGTGTTTTTAACTGTATTTTTTTTATTGTTTTGAGTATTTATGCTGTTTTTGGATAATGTTGATTTAATATTTTTATCACAATTTTGTGGAAAACTCCGTAACATTATGAAAAATAATGAATTATGTTTATGATAACATGTTGATAAGCGTTATTATGCGTTGATAAGCAGTTTATTGAAACCCCTGTTATGTTGATTGTTTGCGCTTATTTTATGAGTGATTGTGGAAAAAAATGTTGATAACTATATAATTTATTGAAAAATATACAATTATGACTGTAATAAAATGTTTATAACTTATTTTTTAAAACGCTTTTCTTTTAATTTCCTCTGTGAGGTCATCTAATGTTTTCTTTATTTTAGCGTCATTCTGATACAATTCCTTCATTTTTTCTACGGAATGTATTATTGTAGAGTGATCTCTTCCCCCAAGCATTATTCCTATTTCAGTATTGGTCATTTGCGTAAGCATATTCATAAGATATGCGCAGCAATCCCGTTGAAATACGATGTTTTTGGTTCTTTTTTTGCTTACAAGATCCTTCTTATTTATATTCATCGAATCTATAACGGTTTCCATTATCAGGTCACCGCTTATCTTCTCGCTTTCTTTTTCGATAATTATTTTGTCCTTAATTGTATCCTTGATTATTTCAAAGCTGATTTCCTCATCCAAAAGATTTTTGTATTCGATTATGTTTCTTACTGTTGATTCAAGGTCACGGACATTTGTGATTACCTTTTCAGCGATATATTTGATGTATTTTTCATCTATGCTGAAATTCTTCTCTGAGAATTTGCGTTTTACAATAGCATATCGTGTTTCCTCGTCCGGCGTGTTTAGCGTTGCGTTTATTCCCTGGGTTATTCTACTTGATAACCTTTTTTCCAAATCGCGTATGCTTGATGCGGGTCTGTCACTTGTGCAAATTATTTGCTTGTTGTTATCTCGCATCATATTGAATACGTTAAAGAAACCTTCTCGCAGTTTGCCTTTGTTTCCCTCAAAAAATTGTATGTCGTCAACTATCAATACGGATATGTCATTGAAGTTTGACAGATATTCTCCTATTTTGTTGCTCACGATCGCATTTGTATAACCTGTAAGAAAATCATTGCTGGTCATGTAGCATACGTTGAATCCGAGGTTTTTTATTATTTCGTTTCCAACGGCTTGCGCCAAATGCGTTTTTCCCAAACCGACGCCACCATATAAAAAACATGGGTTGTAATCGATTGAACCGGGATTTCTTGCAATTGCCTGGCAGACGCTGAAAGCATATCTTGAATTATCTCCTACAACAAATGAATTGAAGGTTTTGTTGGGATCTATTTCTTTTCCTATTTTGAAAATATCTGCATTTTTCCTTTTAGGTTTGTAAAAGGATTGCGGATCCGTTTCTGAAATTGATTTAGCAGTTTCTTCAGATATCTTTTTTTCAGTATTTTCCTGATTATCAATTTCGTCGTTTTTTACTGCTATTATTGAAATACGATAGTTTTTATTGGTTTTAGCTTTTAGGAAGCCGCTTATGATAGAGGATTTTTCTGAAATCATAGCTTTCTTTTCGCCAGAATCGGTATAGGCTATGAATTTGTCCTGAGTAAAATCAATACTATTTATTGATTTGAGAAAATTCGAACTTATGCCATTTTCAGACAAATATTGATTGAAGTCATTTATGAAATCAGAAAAATCCATTTTGCAATTCGGATTTGGTCCGCTTATTTTTTGAAATCAATCAGTTCTATATCGAAAACCAAATATGAATCAGGAGGTATGGTTCCTGGAATTCCCATCTTCCCATATGCGAGATTCGGTGGAATTATTACGGTTCTCTTTTCGCCTTTCGACATATCCATGAGAGTCAGATTCCAGCCTTCGATAACCTCTCCTATTCTAAACTCAACCGGGTGTTTGTGATCTCCATGGCTAGTGCTGTCGAAAACTTTTCCATCAAGAAATCTTCCTTCATAATTAACCGTTACCGTATCTCCAAAATTCGGAAAGTTCTTGTTGTCGCCCTCTACTACATCTTTTGAAGCCATGCTGAACATGAGACCTGCTGGAGTTTTCATCAAAGATGGGAACTGCTTCGAAATTTGAAGTTGGATTTCCGCATTTTTTTTCTTTTCCGCTTCTTCGGCTGCTTTCTCCGCATCTTTTTTGAGTTTTTCAAAATGGTTTTTTGAAGAATCAAAGCCTTCCGCTTCTGATCCTATGCACTCGATTGATATTGTTTCTATCACATCGCCCTGTTGTATTGAATTCACAACATTCATTCCATCTACGACTTTGCCGAATACGGCATGTCTGCCATCGAGCCACGGGGTTTCAACATGAGTGATGAAAAACTGGCTTCCGTTTGTATTTGGTCCGGCATTAGCCATTGAGAGGATTCCGCCTTTATTGTGCTTCAATTCGCTGTCGAACTCATCGGGAAAACTATATCCAGGCCCGCCTGTGCCATCTCCTTTGGGACAACCCGCCTGTATCATGAAATTGCCGATAACCCTGTGAAACTTTATGCCATTATAAAAAGGCTTTCCTGTCATCTCGCCAGTGGCAAGGGCTATGAAATTGCAGCATGTCATCGGAACTTTTTTATATTCAAGCTCGCAAACGATATCGCCCTTATTGGTTTTTATTGTGGCGTACAAACCATCTTTCATATTTAATCATCCTCCTCGATGAGGTCTTTTTCGGACCCTAATTTCTTGTATAGATTGTTCAAATCCGCATAAGAAATGTAGTTGATTTGCATTTTACCACATTTTGAGCTTCCTTTCAATTTGACTTTCATATTGAGTATTTTTGAAAGTTTGTCTTCCATTTCCCTCACTATTGATAATTCGTCGAGTCCTAGCCTTGATTTTCTGTTTGACAATCTGTTTTTTAGCTCGTTATCTGTTGAATCCTTGAAATTGATTTCATTTGATCCGGATTCTAAGCCATCATTTGCATTCTCATATACTAGGATATCTGGTGTGTTATCATTGGATAAAACATAACTGTCTAATTTTTTTATGTCAAAATTAGAGTTGATAATTCCGCCGTTGTTCAGAAAAGCAGCTAGATTTTCTGAATTGCGGACATTCAAGTTATTCTTGATTATTTCATTAAATAATAAATCCCTGTCGGATGGATTTTGTATTGACAACAAAGCTCTTGCATGTCCTTGTGTTAACTCCCCGCTGATTATTGAGTTAACATATTTTTGCTGAAGCGACACCAATCTTATCGTATTTGCGATGGCTGATCGGCTTTTTCCAATTTTTTTAGCGATTTCATCTTGTGTAAAACCGCCTTCATGCATCAGGTACATATATGCATACGCTTCTTCTATTGGATTTAGCTCTTCTCTTTGAACGTTTTCTATTATGGCAACTTGCATTTTTTGTAAGTTGTTGAACTTTTTGACAATTACTGGAATTTCTGTTATTCCAGCTATTTCTGATGCTCTGTATCTGCGCTCGCCCGCAATTATCCGATACTGGGTATCGTTTATTTTTTCTACCAATAGGGGCTGTAGTATTCCCTGTTCCTTTATTGATGCCGCCAGTTCTTTCAGCTTTTCGGCGTCAAACTTCTTTCTTGGTTGTTTTTCATTTCGAACAATATTATTGATGTTCACAAATTTTATGATATCGTTTTCCATGCGATTTATTTTAATTAATAATTTCAAAAGAGCAAATTTCAATTTAGATAGTTGTTTGTTTATTTATCATGTGTATATTATAATGTATATAGTCTTTATTTGTTATGGAGTTTTTATGGAAGAAAAGGTTAAGGAAGTCCTCGAACTTATCAGACCGTCATTGATGAATGACGGCGGCGATGTTGAATTTGTATCTTTGGATGGAAACAAGGTTTCTGTCAAACTGAAAGGTCATTGTGCTGGTTGTGCGTTTTCTCAAATGACGATTAAAAATGGCATAGAACGTATTCTCAGGGAAAATGTTGATCAAAATATTTTTGTTGAAAGTGTGACTGAATAATAGCGTTTGTTTCACGTGAAACATTAGTTGATAATTATCCTGTCTGAATTTTTTCAGGCAGGATTTTTTTTGTCTACTGATTTAAAAAAAACTTTTTTATATTCTTTTAGAAAATTAAGTAATTGTTTCATGTGAAACAAATATTTATTTTATATATTTAAGTTTTTAAAAACTTATTAATATTTTAAATATTTATGTTTGTTTCACGTGAAACATTAATATAACTATGTATATTTAGTAAGAATAATTTAGGAAATAGTGTATTTTTTAGAATTTATAAAAGAATTGTACTGTTGGATTTTGTTCTATTGGGCATTCTTTCATTTCTGAAATTCATATAGTGCTTTCTAAATATTAGATATTAATTTAGTAGCATAATTATTTTTTTATTATTTATTCTAAAAATTGTTGAAATTATCAGCAAATATATTTTAAGGTCGCTTTTAAAAACCTCAGAGTTCGAATCTGCCAGACACCTTGCTGACCATAAAACTGGCAAAAAACCTCGAAATACGGCAATATTTTTGTTTTCCTTTTCTTCTTGAAAAGGAAAATTGCCGTTTTTTGCCTTAAAAATCCGCAGGCATTTTCAAACAGCAGGTTTTTATAGAAGTGCCATTGAAAAATTGTAATAAATTATATATAGAAAATAAGTGAAATTAGTTATTATTGATAATAACAATGAAAATTGTATGAAGTAAATTGAGAATTTGCAGGTCTATGTTTACTTGTTTATTTTAAATGTTGTTCTTGAAATGGGTGATGCGCCGAGGTTTTTCAGGGCGTGAAAGTGTGATTTCGTGCCATACCCCTTGTGTTTTTCGTAACCGTATCCGGGCCATTTCTTTCCGGCTAGAATCATTATCCTATCTCTTTCGGTTTTTGCTAGAATGCTGGCTGCCATTACCGAATGTATTGTATTATCAGCCTTTATAATGGCATTTGCAGTCCAATTTTCAATATGGCTTTGAGATGCGAATAATGATTTTGGATCGTATTTTCTTAAAAAGTCAGGAAGAATATTCCCATCAACTATTATTTGGATTTTTTTGAGTGGGAGTTTGGCTTTTTCTGCGGCTATCAGAAAGTTTTCAAAAGCTCTCTCCATTGCCAAAAATGTGGCTTTCAGGATATTCAAGCTGTCGATTTCCTGATGCGTGGCGACTCCTATGCCGTAGACGCAATATTTTTCGATGCTTTTTCTTGCTTGCTCTCTTTTTCCGGATGTTAATTTTTTGCTGTCGGCTAGGATTGAGGTATTGAAGCTTTTGGGGACATATGCGCAGGCTGCGTATACGGGACCCGCGAGCGCTCCTCTTCCAGCTTCGTCTAACCCTATGGTCAGCGTGTTTTCTTCCACACTGTAAATTATATTGTTTTTTCCGTTTGTCATATTGCTTGCATTGTGCTAATCTTATTTTGGAATCGTTATTTAATTGTATTCCGAAAATTGAATTTCTCAAATATTCAGGTTATGTTTTTTCAGCTGGATTTCGGATATGGCCGATATTTGTCGATTTTATCATTCGCGCCGCTTGGACTTGGTGGTGATTGTTGGCGCATATTGTTGATTGAGGAGTATGCTGATGGGAATTAGGATTGTTAAAGGGGATATTACGAAATTGGAAACGGATGCGATAGTGAACGCTGCTAATTCCTCGCTTTTAGGCGGTGGCGGCGTTGATGGATGCATCCATAGGGCTGCCGGTCCTGAGCTTTTAAAAGAGTGCCGGACGTTAGGAGGCTGTCAGGTTGGTGGAGCAAAAATCACGAAGGGCTATGATTTGCCGGCGAAATACGTTATACATGCTGTTGGTCCTGTGTATCGCAATAAGCCCCAGGATGCTGTTCTTTTGGCTTCGTGTTATATGAAGAGTCTTGATCTTGCTCGTACTTATTCATGTCATAGCATTGCGTTTCCGGGCATATCGACCGGTGTATACGGCTATCCTGTTGCAGAAGCGGCGAAAGTATCGTATCAGGCGGTTGACGAATGGCTTTTGACCTATCCGGACTATGATATTGATGTTATTTTCTGTTGCTTTTCAGATGAGGCTTATGAGGAATATCAGAAAATAATGTCTGAAAGGTGATCGGTTTTGTGTGCGCAGGTGATTTGTTCTATGAAAATGGATTGAGATTCTCTTGTAAAAGAGGGTGTGTGGCATGCTGTGCCGGTGAGCCGGGGTATGTTTTCTTGTCTGATAATGATATTGAGAATATTTGCGAGGCTACCGGATTGAATTTGATGCAGGTGAGGCAGGCCTATGTTCGTGATTTCGTTTCGGACAAGGGCATTCATCATGATGTGTTAAGGGAATACAGCAACGCAAAATGTGTTTTTCTTGGTGAATCCGGTTGCATGATATATCAGCATAGGCCTATGCAATGCAGGACATATCCTTTTTGGAGCAGGATTGTGGAATCGCTGGAAAAGTGGGAATCTGAAGGTGCTATGTGCCCTGGAATCAATGCGGGTAAGGTTGTTGTTAGCAAGGATGAGATAGAAGTTCAAAAAAATCTTTTCAAGTTTCCAGAGGATTTGTGTTGAAGTTTTGTTGGTATGGCTTGGTCTTGTATGATTGGTTTATGCGCTTTCGGGAGTTTGCAATTTGATTTGGCTTGTGCTTTTCAGGCTTGAAAACCACTCGAAAAGGGCAAAATACGGCAGTATTGTGTCTGCCCCCTTTTCCAAAGGGCGAAAGCGGGCGGTTTTCCGCCTCAGAAATTCACAGGTGTTTTTTAGATGGCAGGTTTCGTAGGCGCCCTTGAATATGATTGACCGGAAGTATATCATATAAATGGCATTTTGATAGTTTTCAAAGTTTTGGCAATGTTTGATTGCCATAGCCCGTTTTGCGTCTGTATCCTGTCAGTCGGTTTTTCGGACATAGCCAAGATTCTAATTGATTGTCTTTTGAGAATGCCGTTTGTGTGGTTTATGAAAAAAACGCTGGCTTTTATTATTTTTTTTGTGGTCATGGTTGCATCGCATGTTTTTGCGGAAGTGGTGCTTGAGCCGGTTAATGATCCGAATCTCCCGGTCAGGTTTGTAATGCTTGTTCCTAATGGGGAAGAGCCATCGGAGTCTAAAGCATCGGACGCTAAAAATCCGGAGTCGAAGAAGACGGATTCGCAGGCAGTAAAAAAAACGAGCGGCAAGCAAGCGAAAAGCGCTGCGAAGAAACCGGGTGTTTGGACCGATGAGGATGAGGATATGCTTTTCACGATTCTCAATCCGGATTACCATGATTATTATTTCAAGGCAAAAGGGAAGAGCAAATTGGTGCGGAAGGAGATATTTGAAGCGAATAAAAAGCATTTGGATTTGCCGCTTTCGCTTAATATTCTTCTTGGATTCGGCATAGGCAGTTATGCTGATGGGGATCCGTCTGGTGGGCTTATTTGCACTATTGGCGATGTGATTGGAATAGGGCTCACCATAGCAGCGTATTTCATATCGGGAAAAAACTTCATAAGCATATTCAATTTTGAGAATGCTGATTCGGTTATTTCGCTCGTAATGACTCTGGCTGGTGGCATTGCTCTCATAGCTTCCAGGGTCATGGGCATAATAAGGCCGATTGCTCTCGCGAGAGCGCATAGCAAGGAACTTAAGAAAGCGATATATTATGAAAATGCCATAAAAGGGTTGAAATCATTTGTTGTTCTTCCTTCTTTCAATGATAATTTCTCAGGTGTCAGTGGTGTGGCTTTTGTTGCTAGTGTGAGCCTTTGAGATTATTTTGGAAGAGGTTTTCAAAACTCTCTCCCTCATGCTGCTCGCTCTTTTGAACCATGGCTTCTTTTTTCTCTTCTTTGGAAAAAATGCCAATGGATTCTTCGAGAAATGTTTTTTCTTAAAAAGAAAAAAACACTAATACGTATAGTATTCTAGTATTCGCGGTTTTCTCGAAGAATGCCATGGTTCAAAATAGGCTTCGCATCATTTTGAAAGGCTATGTCCGAATACATTTATTCTGCCATATCCAATCGCCAGATATGCGCCGCATATGCGCGCTTTGGGTCGCAAAGCCATTCGGATAGGCACGAGGCCTTATCCTGCATTAGGCTTTTCGCCCCAAAGCGTGCCTCTCCAGCACCTCTCCGGCTCTGCGGCTCTGTCCTATCAGTCAAACTT
>CADBSO010000131.1 GCA_902797395.1 uncultured Spirochaetales bacterium | reverse complement strand
ATGCGCATCAGGCGGAAAGTACGTTCAACTCTAGGCTGGTCCATGGATGGTTATTAGTTGGAGATTTGGCTATATCTACAAAGATATAAAAATTCTCAAGTTATGACAAATGGCGTCAAAGTTTTTTGATGTGGTATAGAGTAGTCGCTTGGTATGGTTGAGTGCATTGGGGAGAGTCCGAGAAGACGGCCGTCATCTGCGCCGGGCTGATGCCCAGGTTCCTCTGGCTGGCCTCCGGCGGCAAGTCCCAGATCAACGCGATGAAGTTCGCCGTCCTCCGTGAATACCCTGTCGATATTGCCCGTGCGTACAAGTACTGTCCGGATATAAAGCCAGAAGTCTTCGCAGCCCGTCACTACGCCAGTGCCTATGTCCCCACCACCATCGAGGAAGGGTTCAAGATTCTGGACCAGGTGCTTCCGCTGCAGGAAAATGAGTTTGCCATTGACCAAAGCAAAGAGGAATTCTGTGCCGAGCAGCATATGGAACTCGGAATGTGGATTCGCAACAATTGGATCTATCGACCCGAAGTTGATGACTCCATCGTCCAGGACCGCTACGACAAGTGCTACGCAATGCTCACCGGTGCCCAGCCCGGAGAGCCGATGTTTGACCATCCGGAGGAAGTCTCAGGCCGCTTCCTGGAGATATACTACGACCACCTCAAGGAATTCGTAGCCGTCAAAAACGACCCGATTCCGGTCCATCGCAAACCGGTCAAATGCCCTCACTGCGGCAGCAAAGTCCTCCGCATCCAGTACGGCTATCCCAGCCCGGAAACGATGGAAGCAGCCGAGCGTGGCGAAATCCTCCTCGGGGGCTGCCGCATCAGCCCCGGCAGCCCCGACTACGCCTGCCCCACCTGCGGCGGTGTATAGGGAGGTGGCGAGGGCATCGGCCCGGGTGTTGCCACGGGTGGTATAGGCGCACCAGCCGCGGGCGGAGAGCCAGAGGTCGCCACGGCCGGCGGCGTTGCAGTGGATGGAGATGAGAAGAACGTTGTCTTTGCCCAGCTGGCGGCAGCGCTCGGGCAGGGAGATGCCCGTTTCCTCCGGCACCAGGAGCGAGCCGTCAAGGCTCCGGGCTTGAAGGGCGGAGACGATGCGGCCTGCGAGGAGCCGGTTCTGGGCGTATTCCAGGAGACGGCCGTCGGGGCTTCGCTTTCCCTTGGTCTCGATGCCGTGGCAGTTGTCGATGAGGATCTTCATAGCTGAGTTCGAGATTAGGTTTCTGTATGTAAGTTACGAAAAATCAGCGAGAAAAGCAAGAAAGATGGGAGGCGGATAGTCATACTTTTCGAATGTCTATCATTGTATAGTTTTGTTAGAGTAATTATTATCCATTTCTAAAATAATGGCAATTAGATCGTTATATTGTCAGAAAATATTCGGATCTTTGTTTTAATCTAGCAGAATAAACACGTTAATGGAAGAATACGGTCATTTTTTCGAAAATGATAGGCTTAAAGATATAGGCCTTACCGTGCGTGCGTACAATTATTGTCTTTCCCATGGAATTCAAACCATTAGAGATTTATTGGATTATTATGCTGCTAATAATGATTCAATTCCTTCTGGGAAGAATGCCGGTCATTATACTATTGCAGAATTGACACGCCTATGCCAGTCGCTTTTGCGAGAGGTTGCTGATGTAAGGGGGAAAAAGGAAAAATACGGGACAATACAAGATTGGGATCTTTCTGTTCGAGCTTATAATGTTCTTCAATCATACAGGCTAGTTACCAAAAAAGCCTTACTAAGTTTTTATCACGAGCACAACCAAACTATTCCTAATGATTTAAGGAACTGTGGGCGAAAAACCATCAAAGAGATTACACAATTGTGCCAATTCTTAATGAAAGTTGACTGGGCTTCGCCTGAGAATCCTCATGCAGATGCTGAATCTACAAAAGTTGAAGAGGATCCTGTAATTAAAAAACAGGTGGCGCAAAAGGCAACATTCCAAGTCCTAGGCCTGTTTTCAAAAATAGTATCTCTGAGAACAGAAGATGTTGATTTTTTGTCTTCTTATATGGAACGTAATGGTCATTATCCTTTGATGTGGCTATTATCAAAATATATTGATTCTGACGGAGATTTAGCCTGTTTTGCACTATCGTATGGCATTGATTATAAGAAAGGACGAAAGACCATAAGCGAAATAGCCAAAGAGATGAATGTAACTCAATCTCGGGTTGGCCAGCGCGTAAATAAAGGTTATAATAAGTTGTTCGGAGGCCATTCGGACTTTTCAAAGTGCTTGCAGAGAGCAGATAAACAATACCTCCTTAATTGTTTTGGTCAAAAGGATTATTTATCCTCTTCAGATAAGATTCCACAGATTGCAGATGTTAACAATTCAGAAGGAACTTCATTTACGAATGCATTTGTTTTAAGTTATTTTTCCGTAATTTTCGGGCAGTATAAATGTTTCGGGAACCTTGAAAAGAGCAATCGTAATCACGTAATACGCTTGATAAGTAAGGATCTATGCAAAGCAATTAATTTTGAGCGCTTGTTTAGTGATTTTGACACTATGGTTGAAGACGCCTCGAATGAAGTTAATCTCAACTTAAGAGAATTTATTGAAGATTCTTCGAGCTGGACTCATTTCTCAATGAATCTCGTAGATAGAGTTCTGAGGATCATCAAGACATACGCCCTTTCAGAATATGGCCTATACGAAGAAGAAGTGGCGGATGTGATTCATATTCTCCCTAAGAAATACGACATCGCTGGTATAGTTTACGGTATTGTTAGCGAAGCCAGATCACCGCTTACGGTTTCTGAGATTATATCCGTCGCTTCCAAGCAATATCCTTTATGTACTTTCTCAGAAGATGTTGTAAGGATAGCCTTAAAAGAAGATACTCGAATACAATTCATACGCAGTGGAAACCAACAAACTAGATTTCTGTTGGCTTCAAGCAACGTCCCCACCAGTATTCGTGATGCCGTTGTAAGATTGTTGAGTGATTCTCCTGTTCCGGTTTCTCTGGATGACATAGTTGTATATGTTCTAGCCTATTTCCCGACAAGTTCAAGAAGTAGCATTCGGACCAGTATCCTGAGTGACTCTCAAAACCGTTTTGTCTTGTACGAAGGATCCTTATTTGGCCTTGCCAGTAAAGAATATCCGGAGTGTTTTGTACGGGTAAATGATGCCGCCAGGATTCCCTTAGCAGATCGTTTAATAATATTGAAGCAATTCTTGGATACTGAACGAAGATTCCCGTCACAAGATTCAACTGATGAAAAAGAAGTTGAATTGGCAAGATGGGTTGAAAGGAATCAAGATAAACCTGAAGTCCGCGATTTAATTGAAACATATGCTCCAGATATCTGGAAAGAAAACTGTAGAAGATGTGAAGAGTATATTGTTTCTCACAAAGGGAAATTACCTCCAAAAGATAGCGAACCCAGGCTGTATCGTTGGCTGTTAAACGCTTCTGATGATATGAGAAATGAACTTTTCAGCCAAGAACAGAGGCGAATGTTCCTTCATTTAACAATGCAGATACGGCGATAATTATGCTGAGAGATATAAGTTTTGCATACTCCTATACCTCTGGAGAGAAGGGAAACTCTCCAATGGATTTCTGTGAGCTTACTTTAAATAATAGCATCCAGTTTGATTTAGGACTTGGCTATTTTAGCAGTACAAGCATTAATGTATTATCCGCCGGTTTTGCCCGTTTCATTGTTAACGGGGGCAATATGAGGCTCTATATCAATGAGCATCTTAGTGAAGAGGATTATAACTTGTTTAAGAATGGCGACCATAAAGGGTTGGAAGATATTCTTTTACAACAGTATGCCGAATTAAAAAAGACTTTATCTGAAAGGAATGAGCATTTCTTCAAATGTCTTTCTCTTTTAATTCAACAAGAACGTGTAATTGTACGCATCGTCGTTAAAAAGAATGGAGGCTTAGCTCATCAAAAGGTCGGTGTCTTCACTGATGAGAGAGGCGACAAAGTCAGTTTCACCGGGTCTCTTAATATGACCGCCAGCGCACTTCTTTCTAATCTTGAAACAATAGAGTGTACATGTTCATGGAAAGGGGAAGATAGCCTGGGTAAGGTAATGGACAGTGTTGCACGATATGAAAAAATGTGGAATGGACAGAAGGAGGACGTTATCATTTACGAAGCCAAAACTTTTTGCCAGACAATAGTGTCTGAATATCCAAACATAAAGCCATCAGAATTATTAGATGAGGAAGAAAAGTTATCCAAACAATATGTCACATCGGACACACCAAGAGATATTCCCGGTTCATTTCCTCATTTCCCTGATGGTCGTACGCCATTTGATTATCAAGAAAAGGCATATGAGAATTGGGTAAAGAATGGGAAGCAAGGTATCTTTGCAATGGCAACCGGAACAGGTAAGACTATTACATCTCTTAACTGCGTCCTTCATGAATTTATTGACAGCGGCAAATACCAAGTATTAGTGTTAGTGCCGACCATCGCACTAGTAGACCAGTGGAAGGATGAGATTGGTTCATTTGGTTTTAATGATATAATTGAGGTGTCATCTGCAAATCCTCAATGGCGTGCAAAACTAACACAGTTGAAGAATGATATCCGACTGTACAAGAAAGAATGCAACTTTTTCATTGTCTCCACTTATGATTCGTATTGTAATCGAGACTTCCAACAATTGGCCAATCAGTTACCAGAGGATATTATTGTTATAGCTGATGAAGCCCATAACATAGGATCTACTACCGTACTTGCTGCTTTCCGCGCAATGAGAGCGCGTAGGCGGATTGCATTGTCAGCCACACCGTCAAGAATCTATGATGAAGAGGGTACGGCAGAAATTGAAGCTCTGTTTAATGATAAATATCCGTACATTGTTAGTTTTTCTATGGAGAAGGCAATGGCAAAAGAACGTCTTATGCCGTACAATTACTATCCCGTGATTGTGTCCCTAGATGAAGATGAGATGGCCGAGTATGTGTCCTTATCCATTAGCTTGATGCGTTTATATGACGCGGCAGGGCATTGTAAGAATGAAGAGAAGGCGAAGAAGATCATGCAGGAAAGGAAACGAATTCTTCACAAGGCCAAAGGTAAGGTTGCCGCACTCAAGTCCATAATACAGAGTATTGGAGAGGAATCGCTTAAATATTGTTTCGTATACGTGCCGGAGGGAATATCTGAGAATGATAAAGAAACCGAGACTGCAGAAGATTCTCCTAAGATTATTGAAGAGATGAAGAGTGCAATAAACGAGGTCTTCCCCAACGTCCGTTGTAATACCTACATAGGAGAAAAGAGCAAAAAGGAGCGGAAAGCAATTCTTACAGGTTTCGCAGAGGGAAAGATCGACGTTCTTCTAGCTATGAAATGCCTTGATGAAGGCGTGGATATTCCGCGCACTCAATATGGTATTTTTGCATCAAGTACTGGAAACCCCAGGCAGTTTATCCAAAGACGAGGCAGGCTGCTTAGAAAGCATGATGAAAAAGCGATGGCTTTCATATATGATATGATAGTTGTTCCGTCATCAGTAATTGATGGAGTAGAACCCGAATACTTTGAGATTGAAGCAAAATTAGTTAAACAGGAATTGGCACGTGTGGCCTATTTTGCTCAACTGTCTTCAAATTATTACCAACATGTAAAGCCCGCACTAGAAAAGATAGTAGATTACTACCATTTGAATTTGGCCGAACTGATTCTTTCTATTACGCAGTAAATGTTTATTTAATTAGCATATGAGACCTGATGACATTCTCAAAGAAATCCTAAGTGATCCAGAGCTTGAGTCCTTGTTACAAATAGACAGGGACAGTATTCAAACTGCCAGGATGGATGTTCCTTCAGCTGATCCAAACATTGAAGTCATTAAATCCGTAATACGAGGAGGATACAATGGCTTGTCTCCTCAGCAGACCTTTAATGAAATCAAAGCAATCAAGAAGATATAAGTATGGGTACTTTGATTAAATCTATTGCCTTCCAAAATTTCTATAATTATTTTGGGACGCTTAAAGACAATACCTTCACGTTTACGAGCGGAATTAATATCATTTCTGCCGATAACAACATGGGTAAGTCCAAGTTTTATAATGGTATCCTATGGATATTAAAAGACCAAGTTTATGACTCCGATCTAAAAATGATCCAGTCGGCAGGTGCTTCATTTATTAAAATGGCGTCCTCAAAGGCGAAGTCTATGGGGGAGCCCTTTACGATGGCAGTAATGATTGAGTACTCCAATGGACAAAGAGTTTATGAGGTCTCAAAGAGTGTAAGGTTCAATAAGTCTGGGGATAAATGGGAAGTATCAGGCCAAACTGTTGACATTGTTGAAACTTCTCATGGATCTACAACGCCTATCTATGACACGTCCCAACAGACAAGAATCATTGAAGAAATTATCCCCACACAACTGCGAGAGTATGCATTACTGCAAGGAGAATCGATGGAAAAGATTGTTGATCTTTCAAGCAAAGACGGTTTACAGAAAACAATCGAGACGCTTGCCGATATTGGTGACATCGTAAAGATTAAAACTAACTGCCTAACTCTTTCAAGGTTAGCCAGAAGTTTATATAATGATCAACAAGCCAGCAACACTCAAAGGAGTAACAGATCAAAAGAACTCCTTGATGAAAAAGCAACCCTTGATGATAGGATCAATAATCATGAGGTGCAACTAGAAAACCTCAATAATGACCTTTCTATCGCAAAAGAAACTAAAGAAAGATACGAAGCACTAATAGAAAACGCCTCCAGCCGGGAATCATATCGTAGCGCAATTCGGGAAGTTGATGCTGAAATACAACGACTTAAGGAAACAAAACAATTAAAAGAAGCAGCCATTACGGCAAAACTGTATTCCGATAGGCCATGGTTATTAATTGGACATGGCGATTCCATTTCCACTTTTGTAGCCAAGAGAGATGAGTTAGTGACGGCACGTGCGCTTAAAATGGCACAGAAAAAGGTGCTAGAAGATCCCTCTACTATTTTATTGCCGGAAGGATCACCTGATGTCCCTTCATTACGGCGTATGCTAAAATTAGAGCGCTGCGAAGTTTGTGGAAGACCGGCGCCAAAAGGGACGGAGCCATGGCTGAGTATTCAGAGGCTCATTGAAAGACCAAAGGAGAATGCGCCTAAAACTGCAAATGATTTCAGCCGCTTCTTTAGTGATATTCAGATCAGTGCAGGAGGTGTAGAGTGTGATAATAACAAGCTACTAGAATCTGTTGCATCATATAGAGATGAGATTAGGGCAATAAATGAAGCTATAGATAAAAAGCGTGAAGAACTGGCAGATGTTCAAGCGCGTTTTATCAATGTTGGTGGCAACACTAATGATGAGAGTAAGGATAAATCCAACTTGAGCGAGTTCCAGTTGGCAAATAGGAACATTGAAAAGTACACTGCCGAAATAGCGCGAATAAAAGAAGCTATCGGAAGATGGAAAACTCGTATTGAGCAGATTGACGCTGAGCTTAATGCTAATTCCACAGACAGCTCTATCCAAAGGTACCAAGATTTCAGAGACCTTGTATTATGTGTTGAAAGGCTTGTTGATTCAGCTAAGGAGAGGATTTTCGATCGCATTCTGGATGAACTCAGAAAGGATGCAAATGAAAAGTATAAAGACCTCCTTAAGGGTAATCCAGTTGAGGGTGGTACTTTAACCTTTGACAAACAAAGCGACGGCACCGTACATGTGTCAATAAAGAATGCCGAGAATGGAGAGCTTACGGGACTTGGAACTGGTTTCCAGAGGATGAAACAATTATCGATTATTATGGCTATTATCTCGACTAAAGTGGGAGATAACCGTTTCGATTACCCCTTTATCTCAGATGCACCATTCTCGGAATTCGGGGATAATTTCATTAAGAATTTCTTTAGAATAGCCCCTAATGTCTTCACCCAAAGCATCATTATGGTTAAAGACCTTTATGATGTTGATGCTCCGTCAAATATGAATCCTCTTGGGGAAGAGATTTACAATCGAATGAAAAGAGGAGAGATCCCGGGAACTTTTTATATAAATTATATCGAGGAGCGCTCGGATGTTACGTCATTGGTAACTAAAACGAAGAAATACATTTAGTATGAATAGTCAAGAACTTGCCGATATGTTTGGGACGAGACGCCCCAAATGTAAAGAAAAATATAGAGAACTATTAGCAGGAATCGCAACCGAAGGCGATAAAAAGGGTAAGGGTGGTATTAGCACACTCGGTGCCTATGGCCAATCATTTATGTATGCATTTATGATAGGTCACAAGATCAAGAATGGCCAGCTGAATGATTCGGATTTTATCGCAAAGGATGAAAAAACTTTTGATATTGCGCCTTTCGGCAACTGGAAACCTGCTTCGATCCGAGATTATATTATTCTTATGCTTTTGAATGAAAGCGAGGAGGCTGGGGTGGAATGGAGTGAACTCGATGACGCCAGCGATGAAGCTGTTGATAATTGGGTTAAAGAGTTGATTAGACGAATGGAAGCTTATGCTAGCATTGGATTCGAATACCTCAATAACAAATGGGTAAACGAAAGGTATGAATTTGATGATCCTTTTGTGTTCGTAAATTTCCTCCAGGAATTGAGTGCAGTGGATGAATAATAAATAGGCGGGGATTATTTCTCCGCCTATTTTAAAATGTCAAGAATGCTCTGAACGCTGATCTCCTTATTACGCTCAATTATCCTACATAAAAACAAGGTGTTGTTTTTCCTACGTTTCACCGTTGACTTTGAAAGGAACGAAATCTCTTCGGCAATTGTTACTTCTTGTCCAAGAAGGAGTTTATGAACAACGTTGAACACCAAAGGGCTCCTTAATACCATTCTGGATAGCAATTGATCCTGTTGATATTCAGTAAGCAAAGGATAAATATGTCCAACTGCGGATAGATAGTATTTCTTTCCAACGGCAAAGGAAAGGCCAAGGAGTTCAGCAGTTTTAATATGATTCTCTCCATACTTTCTATTGGCTCCGACATCATCAGTGCGCCCCGGTTGCAAGATTCTTCCTATCTCTTCAAAGTTGTATGCCACTGCAGGGCGCTCGGACAGTAGTTTACACAGTTTAGACGTGGCAGAATCAATGCTGGAGAACTGAGGAACATCTGAAGAAAGGACAAATGGCAGATCCTCCTCTTGTTTAATATAATCAAGAAAACTTCCGTATGGGATTGATATGATATCGTTGATATACTTATGCGCAAAATCCTTGTCGAACCCCGTTCCGGATTCTACGACCTGAGCATTCAACACATTATCATTAACTTTAGAAAAGAATTCTATCAGTTCCATATTCAATCAATTCTATGGCTTCTTTCTGGTATATTAGTATAATTCGGTCCGGTTGAAGCCAACTGATCAAACCTTAAATCAAAGTATTTGGCTGCAATGTCGGGGAATTCCTTTTCAAAGTCGAGCATGGCTTGATAACAAGCACAGTTCTTTTTTGCCTGGGGAGTTTTACGCCTATGGTATTCCTCATTTGCTTCGCAATATTGTCTGAAGCTTTTCTTCTTAAAGAAGCTGGGCTGATTACACCAGCGAGCAATCTGAATATATAATCCTTTAAACCGAGACTGGTGGTATGCTTCGAAACGCATTATGTACGGAAGACACCCATATTCCATCAAGGTTTGAATTCTAAAGAAGGTACCCTCTATATCTCTCTCATCTTGACTATCGTAGGCGACGAGGACATATAGTTTTGTGGATTTGTTGCAGTGTTTTCTCCATACTTGTAGGCCACGAATAGTCTGTTCAACTTGTTTGCGCTCCTTGGGATCATCTATCTTATAATGATCGAAGGCGAAGATGAAATCTCCGTGATAACGAACATGGGAAAGTAATTCAGCCTTAGCATCAGTCATAAGGCGGATATCCATTCCCTGACGGAATTGGAAAGGTTTCTTTGTGGCCATTAAGCTGTCCATAACCGACTTAAAGACAGCGGGAGGGGCCGCCATAATGTTATCATCCCAAAGATAGATATTAGGGCGTTCCGGATCTAAGAACTCCTCCACAGGTGACCAGGGTACGACTTTATTAAGAAGGCGGTTAACGCAAAAACCACAATGACGAATACAACCACGCGTGGTGAAACCGATGGAATAATTAAGATAATCATCCCAATCCCTTTTCTTTTTAACCTCGTCGCCACCAGTCTGTCGTTCAATAAACTCATCGTAGAGATGGTAGTCTGGCATGTGATGTTCTATCTCATCTGGAAGGACAGGTCCATTTATCTCAAAGAACCCTGTCCCGCCATAATAAGCGAGATGCTCATCGACTAGTCTCTGAACAATAGGAGGCAGATTAGTAAATTTAAATACACGCGATATGGCTATGACATCAAAATCAATGCTATTGAAGAGTGGACCAGATTGTAGCTCGGAGTAATCGCAAATCAAGCGTACATTATGATGTTGGCCATTTTTAGCGACAACGCCTTTGCAAAAACCAGACATCTTCAAAAGGGCCAAATTGGGGTGTTTGGTGCCATGGTCCAAAAGGTCGGCATCGATAAGCCCGATCTTTAATGGAACTTCGGATGAAATGATCATCTCGGCCTGAAATCCCTTATTGTCCTCAATATAGTGAAGCATTATCTGAGTTGTGATATAAAAAAACAAAGTTATTGAAAAAAATACAATTCGACTAATTTTCTTAATTAAAGGTAGCTGGAGGCATCTTAGATGTTGGTCAAAGTATTGTGTATAATGGTCATCTGTACTTCCTCCTTTCCAGCACCACATTCTCATACTCCACATATGCCTTCTTCAGGACGTCGAATATCTCCGCCCGCATCTCCTGGTTGTAGTGGTTGAGCCCCTCGCTGAGATTCGCGTTGGCCCGACCCAGATCCAAGTCCACAATGTCGCCGAACGCCGCAAACAATTTGTTCCTCCAACTGGAGGCGACGTATATCTTTGCCATGGTTTTACACTTTAAAATCCCATTCCAACTGGAGCTAGAATTTGTCCTCCAGGACTTGCCAGGTGTGGTAACGGGTCACAGGTATGGGAAGTCATCACGGATCCGTCCGAGGAGGCTTTCTTGCCCACCAGAAGGGCGGTGCAGCTATCACCGACGTACTCTTGGGAGAAGAGGGGAAGGAGATGGCCAGCGCGGCTAGAAGGGAGAGAAGAAGGCGTTTCATTCGTATAGATTTTCTCCAAAGGGTATAAAACTCGGGGAATATCTACGTAGTAATGTGTAAAAAATAAGTTGCATCAGTCTGTCGGTTTGACAAGGTGATTCCATTTGCGGAGTTCTGAGCGCAAAATAACATTTAATGGAGGCATCCAATGAAATTTGAAGGGGAATGTCTACCTTTGCTATTGTGAGAACTTATTAACCAGTTAGTATTTTGTTATATGGCGAAGAAAAACTCTATTATTAATGTCTTTCCGCAACACGTCGTTCCAGATGAATTGTCTATCCTTTCGGTATATGAAATTCTTATTTACCTTCTAATCCTCTTTGGATGCTGGTTCTTGTATAACAGGTGGAATGAGATTCCGGTTATACGCCAGGACATTCAAGTAGAACGCCTAGACTCCATTAATCGGATACATTGTAGAAGTTTAGTTGACCTGGATTATGACATTCCTGTATCATCTAAGTTCCCGCGGGACTATGTCGTCATAAGAACGATGACAGACCCTAACACGGGGGAAAAAATGCGTCAAGGGTTCTTCAATAGAGAACTTGATAGTCTGAAGAAAATTTATCTCCACCATTTTCCAGATTCTTTACCTGGACTTATTGGACCACTATTTTATGTAAAACAGATGGTTTATCAGGATAGGAAATCCGTTGATTATCACATCACGACAATGGATTCATCCTTCCGTAACAAGCTCAGTTATGAAGAGAAATATTACCAGTATGGGCATGCCGCTTCTTATACCCAAAAACCATATTACACTTGGTTGGAGTTTTTTTTAAACGGCGTAAAAATTGAGAATACAACAAAAGCCAATTATCGTCCCTTGGTAACCCCGAGTTTTTTCTCATTAAGGGATATTTCTCAGGCGTACTATGAGTTTCGCGTTATAAGCCATTCCGTACATGATGTTAATTTGAATCTTGCTTTCGTAGGTGCCGCTGAATGTACTCCTACGAGGCCTACCGGGAAAGATGATATCGTTGAGATGCGCCCAGGCGGCATTGGATACAAGTTAAAATACTTCCCGGATAACGAAAAGATTATTCGTTTACACGTAAAGTACAAGGATCAAGAAAATAGCCAGGCTAGGAGGGTATTCCTCGTAACCAGCGTTCTAAGCGGCTTGATCACGATCTTCATTGCATTCCTTATCATTTTTATATATAAGATTCTCCGGAGTTTGGTCGAATCTAAGAAAAAAGGAATTGGGAACGGTGAATCTAATACTTAGAGAAAGTTGAAAGTGCAAACCAAAAGCCAAAACGACCCTCGCGCAGAAGACTGTTTTGCACCTTAACTCCATCTTCTACAATTTTGACTGACACCGTTAATCCCGGTGTCAAAGAAGTTATGCAACTCTTAGAACTCTAATCCGAATTGGAGTTAGTATTTGTCCTCTAGTACTTATAAGGCACGGACACTCTCTTTGTAGATGAATCCCGTGTATGCGTTAAGGATGGCACTGGACGTGAACGGTCAAACGAGGACAGATTTCTCGGTTTTCGCTATTTTTCGTACATTTGCTAATGCCATACACATAATTACAACATGAAACAATCTTTCAAAGAATACGTGGCCAAGCGTTTCGGGGAAATAATAGCAACCGAAACAGGCACTGATACCAAACACGATATTATTGTCCTACTGGGCGTTAATGACTTTTTGGAT
>CADBSO010000130.1 GCA_902797395.1 uncultured Spirochaetales bacterium | reverse complement strand
GTGGGAGGTCTGGGACGGGACTTCCATCACGGCCGGGAAGCCCGAGGGCTCCGACACCTACCGCATCTGGCTCAGAGGGAAGGACAATGTGAAGGTTTCCAATACAGAGTCGACATATAGCGTATACAATTACGCTAGCATCTTCCGCTTCACCCCCGTCGAGACCGCAGCAGATCTCGAGATAGAGGCCTCGGGCGACCTGATGTCCCTTCTCGACTGGCAGGATCCTGACAACGCGCCGATGTCCAATTATGCTTTCTGCGCGCTGTTTGCCAGTTCGCCGCTCGTGTCCTGTCCTGAGTTGTCGAGGGAGTCCCTTTTGAGGGCTAATTATTGCTACGCGAGCATGTTTGCCAACTGCGACAAGCTCGAAAGCATGCCGTTGCTTCCCGCGAAGGTTTTGAGTGCAGGGTGTTATTTGAGGATGTTTGAGGAATGTGATAACTTGAAAGAGTTTTCTGAGTTCTCGGCTGATGTCAAGCTTGCGCCTTCGTGCTATTCCTATATGTTCTATGATTGTTCGGCGATCACGGAGCTTCCATCTCTTCCGAATAAGACACTTGCGGAATCCTGCTACTCCTACATGTTTAGCAATTGCTCGAGTTTAGTGAGCATTCCAGATGGATTCTTCTCCGCTGATGTCCAATTGGCCAAGAGCTGCTATAATAGCATGTTCAGAATGCAGAACCCTTATGGAGGGACCTTTGAATCGGATCTCGAAAGCATTTCCGCTCTCCCCAACAAAAAATTGGCCGAATCCTGCTACTCCTACATGTTTAGCGGTTGCGCGAAACTGGAGAGCGTTCCCGATAATTTCTTCTCGGCTGACGTTCAGCTTGCGCAATCGTGCTATAGCGGCATGTTCAGAGATACTGGCCTGAAAACCGCCCCGACGCTTCCCGCCACCACTTTGGCGCCGGGTTGCTATTCGGATATGTTTTACGGCTGCAAACAACTGTCAAGCGCCCAAGAGGAGCTTAAGGCAGAGAATGTTCCGAGTTCCGCTTATAGCAACATGTTCAATGGTTGCGCCTTGATCACCGCCCCAAAAATCGCGGGAAAGACGTTCGGATACGGTGCGTGTAGCCATATGTTTGAAGGATGCACGGCTCTGACGAAGGCTCCGGACCTGAGAGGTTCTTTCACTGATGGTGCCTCATTTGCATTCAATTACATGTTCTCTGGATGCTCTTCTCTCGAGAACGCGCCGGCTCTGGGAATGAGCAATCTCACGCAATGCTGCTATCAGGATATATTCCGGGGTTGCAAAGCGCTTAAATCCCTTCCTGAAATACAAATGACAGGTCTCGTGCAGTACTGTTATCAGAGTATGTATGACTATACAGAAAACACATACATAAAATTCAGCGAGACGCAAACTGAAGAGTGTCCCAATCTGTATATGACAACCCCGTCGGAACAAGAACTCAGGGATATGTTTAATATCACGGATGATAATAATAAACCATTCACGAGCACATTCAGCTCCTCGACGTGGTTCAACATCGCATATGATTCTTTAACCGGTTATTCCATCAAGCCTGGCACGACCTACTACACCAACGCCACGATCGTCAGAGCCAGTGGCAATTGAGCCGCTTTTCTTTTTGCCTCACCCCCGATTCGTCGGGGGTTTTTTTTTTGGCTTGCGACCGAGACGCCTCGCGACTTGTCTTTTCATTCGCAAATGGGACTAGGGAGATGTTGTTTCGTGCCTAGGTGACTGCTATAAAAAGTCGCTTGCATACTCAAAGGTCGAATAAAAAAGGGCGCTTCCAAAATTTCAGAGTCCGAATCTGAATGATGTCCTGGTTTGAGGAGAATCAGGACATTGGTCTAACAACCGTCTTCTGAAAGCCTCAAAAACGTCCTTCGTTTTCAGGTGTCATTCTTTTCCTCAAAACATGGAATTGACTTAAAAATCCACCACCGTCTTCGAACAGCAAGTTTTTTGAAGCGCCTTAATAAAAGCCGCCTTGGTTGGAGGAAAGTTCATTCTTAACTGGTCAAGTGCCTAAAAATTACAACTCTATACCGTAAATGCAAATGCAAGGCATGAATATTGGCGATGGCTACTAAGAATCTCGTTACCCCAAATCGAGTCGTCTGCCTGATGTAAAAAATTGCAATATGGTGAAAATAATTTAAGATGGCGAATTAGCAAGCCATAGTAGCAACGCTGCGAGTTCTCGCAGCATGAATGAATAAAGCCCCATAATCCTTCATAATGGTGTTGAACAAAAATCATCATTTGGAGGAAACATGGGGTATAACCATATTAGCATTTTCGAAAGGGAAAGTATACTATTGGGAGCTTTGCAAGGACTGTCCATCACAAAAATTGCCGAGAGTCTGTCAAGAAGCAAATCAACAATCTCAAGGGAGTTGAAGAGGAATTCAGATAACGGAGAATACTCTCCGATTATTGCAGACAGCAAATACAAATCAAGACGCGAGAACTGCAAAACGGACAAGAAGCTTTCAGATAAAATGCTTTGTGATTTTGTTGCAGATAAGTTCCTAAATCACCAATGGTCGCCTGAGCAGATAGCAGAGAGGGCAAAATTAGAAGCAGGAGGATTCAGCCTTAGCTATCATACCATATACAGAGGCATAAAGGACGGGCAGTTTGATAAGTACGGAAGAGCAGATGGACTATTAAAAGCATCAAGGAAACTTCGTCATAAGGGCAAGAAGAGACACGAAAAGGGCATAAATGATGAGATTGACGAAAACGAGAAGTTTTCGGAAACTCTTTTGAAATAGATTATGGCATAGGGCAAAGACCTGTAGAAGCAGAGAGTAGAGAACAAATTGGACATTGGGAGACTGATGCGGTTCTTGGCAGGAAAGGCGGAGTTTGCTTCACCGCATTGACAGACAGGAAATCGGGATTCCTAATATGCGGAAGAACCAGGAAGAAGACCGAGGAGGAGGTTAGCAGGGAGATGTCGGAGGCATTGAAGAGCGGGCCGCGCTTTTCGATCACTCCCGGCAGAGGCAAGGAGTTCTCAGACTACAGGGATCTTGGCAAGAAGCTTGGAGTGAAGTTCTATTCCCCCCCCTCCTCACCAACCTTGGCAAAGAGGCACAAATGAAATTGACGAAGGCGGGGAGCCTTCGGAAACGGTCTTTTGAGAGAGTATTTTCCAAAAGGCGAAGACGTAGCTAATTGGACGGACGAAGAAATAAATGGTAGGATTGAAGAGTTAAATTTGAGACCAAGAAAGCGCTTGAATTGGCGAACACCTTATGAGGTTTATTGTGGGGTTTCGTTGCACTTGGCTTGCTAATTCGCCATCAAAAAAGGATATCAAGAATTATGGTAATGAGTTAATAGAAGTTCCCTTAATTTTCATCTGTTCCTTCTTGTGTAGCGGACAGAATGATGTTATAGATAGCAATGGCTCAAATTCCGATGTTCCTGATTTGGAAAATTCCAAGACAGCTGTAGTGTATTTTTCCGCAACCTCCAACACAATGAGGGTTGCAAGTTGCATTTCAACTTATTTGTCTGTTCCGCTTGTTGAGATAGTTCCAAAGGAAAAATACACAGGCGACGATATAAACTACAATGACAGTAATTCACGCACATCAAGAGAGAATGCGGATTCTTCCATAAGACCTGAAATTGAAAACGCTATTGATGCTGACGGCTATGACACCATAATCCTGTGTTATCCGATATGGTTTGGAAAAGCTCCGAAGATATTATGGACATTTGCCGAGAACACGAGCTTTGATAACAAAACCATAATACCTGTTTGCACATCCGCATCAAGCGGAGCAGGAAGCAGTGCGGTTGATCTGCACAATCTTACAGGGAAAGGAACATGGATTGATGCCAAGAGGTTTCAATCGAGCGTTTCGGATAATTCTGTGATAGAGTATATTGATAGTTTAAGATTGAAGAAATAAACCCACCGATTATGAGGAGTTAAAATTTAGAGGTTTTTTCAAAACTCCTTCCTTTATGCTTCTCGCTCTTCCGAACCAGAGCGTAAATCCTGCGAATTCCCCGAGAAATGTTTTTTCTTGGAAAAAAAACACTAATACATACAGCAATTGCGGTTTTTTCGGAGAACGCCCTGATTCGGAATAGGTTTCGCACCATTTTGAAATGTGTTTTGAAAAAACCTCTACAAAATTTCCGAATATAAAAAAAGAAGTAAATTGAACCTGCTTTTTGTTAAATGCTTCACAAGGGCGATAATTGCATGCGGTTAAGGGCACTTCTAAAAACCTCAAAGTCCGAACCTGCCAGACGCCTTTCCGGCCATAAAACCGGCAAAAAGCCTCGAAATACGACAGTATTCCTGTGTTTTTTGCCGTTTTTCTGCCTCGAAAATCCGCAGGCATTTTCAAACAGCAGGTTTTTAGAAGTGCCC
>CADBSO010000129.1 GCA_902797395.1 uncultured Spirochaetales bacterium | reverse complement strand
GGCATAAACTACACTGAAAACCTGTTGTCCCCTCCCCGGGCAAGGGGATCACGGCTGCCGCATTTGGTCGTTATCCTCGCCAAGCATTTATACGCTTTAGCCGCTTACCGCCGCATGATGCCGGTCAGGGAATATATCCTTTATCCAAGCTACTTCGGCACGGAAAGCGCATTCTTCCTCTGTCCCCGCTGCAATATCACCATGGAGCGGGAATACCAATCCTATTGTGACCGCTGCGGACAGCGTCTGGGCTGGAGATCCATCGAGAAAGCGAAAGAACGACGCAATACATTCTGAACACACAGCACAAGGCCGGGAGAATCGAAATCTCTCAGCCTTGTACTCGTTTTGGAAACTGGAATGACTGTTTGCGAAATTTTTGTGCATAATCCGTCGAACCCTGTCCCATTTTTGCTGGCTCATTACACTATGGAAATATAGGCAAGAAATAACGCGAACATCCAAAGAATGCTGAAGGGATGGTGTTGCTATGTAAGAAAGGTTTCGGAATAATAAAACGCTCTATCACTCTCGCGTAACAGGTAAAAAACATCAGAATACTGAAAGGACATTTACAATTCTTATGAAAAAAGCTCTAGTAGTAGGTCTAAATCGCTACCCAGGCCATGAGTTGAAGTGGTGCGACAATGACGCGATTGCCATGGCAGGCCTCCTAGCGACCAACGGTGACGGAGCCCCCAACTTTGATGTATTGCAAATTACTGACGCCTGCACAAAGCAACGATTGCAAGCCGATATTCAGCGTTTATTTTCCGATGAATCCGAATTAGCTCTTCTCTATTTTTCTGGCCATGGACATGATGCGGATGGAGGATACCTTGTTACCACCGATTTCACTGACGACAAGTTAGGGGTCAGAATGGAAGACATTCTGCACATGGCAAATGAATCGAAGTGCAAAAACCGTATCATCATTCTTGATTGCTGTTATTCTGGAAGTATTGGTGAATCACCATGGGCAAACAGCAATTCGGTATTGGGAAATGGAGTCACGATCATGGCAGCAAGCCTTTCAACACAGGAGGCAGAGGAACGAACAGATGCCCAGCATGGCGTTTTTACTAATCTGCTAATTCAAGGCTTGAATGGTGGTGCTGCCGATATCAGTGGCAACATAACGCCCGCTTCATTGTATTCCTTTGTAGACCAATCTCTCGGAGCATGGGAACAAAGGCCGGTTTTCAAAACCAATATTTCGCAGTTTTTGCCTATTCGGACAATAAGCGCCAAAGTTCCTATCGCTACTCTACGGAAGCTTTGCCAGTATTTTTCGTCCCCCAGTGACGTCTATCCTCTTAATCCATCTTATGAATATACGAATGATCCGAGCATAGCGCACTCCTATATTGAACCGTTTGCGGACACAGATCATGTAGAAATCTTTAAGGAATTACAGTTATTTGCTTCAGTTGGGTTGGTGGAACCGGTTGATGCAGACCACATGTATTTCGCAGCGATGGAAAGCAAAGCTTGCAAATTGACAGCTCTCGGCCTCCATTACTGGAGATTATCAAGGGATAAGCGTTTTTAAACGAACCAATCAAAACACTTGAAGAAAGAAGGAACATCGTTATATGAGTAAGCAATATCACCTGTTTATCAGCCATTCCTGGGCTTATGCCGACGCCTACGAAGGTCTTCTGAAACTGTTGAACAAGGATTCTTCATTTTCCTTCAGTGATTATTCTGTTCCCAAGGATGATCCAATTCATACAAATGGAACTGACAAACAGCTTTATGCGGCTATCAAGGAGAAAATGTCTCACGCCAGTGTGATTCTAATTCTGGCTGGCGTCTATTCTACCTACAGCAAATGGATCAACAAGGAAATAACAATCGCCCAAACGGAATTCGTCGTTCCAAAACCAATTATCGCAGTTCAGCCTTGGGGGGCAGAAAAGACATCGACTGTTGTTAAGGATGCCGCAAACAGAATCGTGGGATGGAACAGCAACTCGATTATTGATGCCATAAAAGAACTCGGATAATTCATTGACGGTTATTTACGGAGCTGTGCTACGTTATCATTGAATTGAACGAACGCGGCAACAAACCGGCAAGCAGGGCAAGTGCGCACACACTTGCGAAAAACCGTCCGGCTCCCGCTTTGCGGGACCGGGCGGCTTCTGCTTGTTGGG
>CADBSO010000128.1 GCA_902797395.1 uncultured Spirochaetales bacterium | reverse complement strand
TGCAGGATAAGGCTTCGCGCCTATCCGAATGGCTTTGCGACCCAAAGCGCGCATATGCGGCGCATATCCGGCGATTGGATATGGCAGGATAAATGTATTCGGACATAGCCCAAAAAAATGAGCTGATGGTGCTGAGTCATGCCTCATAGGACGATTTTGATCACAGGCGCAAGTTCCGGTCTTGGCGCTTCAATTGCAAGAAGGCTATCGGCATCGGGAAACAGGGTTGTCGTCATTGGTCGGTCTCCGAAAAGAACGGCAGCGCTTGCCGCAGAACTGTGTGTTGATTCCCATACGGTTGATTTCGCATCATTTGAGCAGGTCCGCAATCTTGCTGCGGAGTTGCGTGATAAGTATCGCAGAATTGATGTTCTGTTCAATAATGCGGGTGGAATGGCCGGACATGAGCTTATTCGGACAGTAGATGGGAACGAATGGACTTTTCAAGTTGACTATCTGTCGCATTTTCTTCCGACTGCAATGTTATTTGACAATTTGAAGGCCTCTAAGGGCGTAATCATTTGCACATCAAGCCTTGTGGCAAGGCTATCGGGAATGAACGGGCGATGCGTTCCGGATGATTTGAATTTCACATCAGGCGGGTATTCCGCTCTGGCTGCTTACTCCAATGCCAAACTGATGATGGCGATGTTTGCTATGGAGCTTTCAAAGCGTTATTCGGAATTTGGCGTGACATCCGCAAGCTTTCACCCAGGTGTGGTGGCTTCGAATTTCGCATCGGCGGCCGGCGGATTTATCGGTAGGATTTTCAGATTCGCTTCTGCTCATGCTCTGATGCGTCGAATCGGACGCATAGTAATGCCTGATGAGGCTGCTGATACTCCGGTTTGGCTTTCCGAAGAGATTCAGGGCGGAGATTTGCTGTCCGGCGAATACTATTGTCGCAGGCGAGTTCGCAAGACTCACAGTCTGCTTCATGATTCTGCCGCCCGCGCGGCCCTCTGGAGTATTAGCGAAAAAATGACGGATGTTTCATTTCGGTGATTTTTGGTTCTGTAACGCACTTGACAAAATATATTGAAAATTTATAATCATATTAACCTACTAAAAAACTAGGTAAATAAATTGATCGGGAGATGCTTCAGACTCGGAAGAGCTTTTGCTAGAGGCATTTTGAAGGAGGATATGAAATGGGAAAGATATATAAGACAGCGGACGAATTGGTTGGCAGAACACCGCTTTTGGAATTGACGCATATTGAGAGGGAATTGAATCTTGGAGCCAAATTGTATGCGAAACTCGAATACTTCAATCCGGCTGGTTCGGTTAAGGACAGGATTGCGAAGGCCATGATAGAGGATGCTGAGAAATCGGGCAAGCTGAAGGAAGGCTCTGTTATCATAGAGCCTACAAGCGGAAATACCGGAATCGGTCTTGCTTCGATTGCTGCGGCAAAGGGTTATAGGATAATCATAGTCATGCCGGAAACGATGTCGGTTGAAAGGCGCCAGCTTATGAAAGCATATGGTGCGGAGCTTGTTTTGAGCGATGGATCGCTTGGGATGAAAGGAGCTATCGCTAAAGCGGAGGAAATAGCCAAGGATACTCCGAATAGCTTTATGCCGGGACAGTTTGCGAATCCTGCCAACCCTAAGGCGCATAGGGAGACCACAGGTCCTGAGATATATGATGATACGGATGGCGAGGTGGATGTGTTTGTTGCTGGAGTCGGAACGGGCGGAACAGTGACTGGCGTCGGGGAATATTTGAAGAGCAGGAAGCCCTCGGTCAGGATTGTTGCGGTAGAGCCTAAAACCAGCGCTGTCCTTTCGACTGGCGTCGCGGGCAAGCATAAGATTCAGGGGATTGGCGCCGGATTTGTCCCGGAAGTTCTCAATAAGAGCGTTTATGATGAGATAGTAGCGGTTTCTGATGAGGATGCTTTTGCCATGGGCAGATTGATAGGCAGAAAGGAGGGAGTGCTGGTAGGAATTTCATCAGGCGCTGCGGCGTGGGCTGCCGTTGAGATTGCCAAAAGGCCTGAAAACAAGGGCAAGAGGATTGTGGTTTTGCTTCCGGACACTGGAGACAGATATCTTTCGACTCCGTTGTTCGAAGGCTGATTCGGAGGGTGGCGAATTGAAAATATCGACACGCGGAAGGTATGCTCTGCGAGTAGTGATTGATTTGGCTGAGCATTTCGGCCAATCACGTGTTCCCCTCAAGGATATCGCAAGCAGGCAGAATATTTCGCTTAAGTATTTGGAAGGGATAATGACGGATTTGTCCAAATCCGGAATTGTTGTCGCCCAACATGGCAAAGGCGGCGGGTATTCTTTGGCGAAAAGTCCGGAAACCTGCCGCGTGAGCGATGTTCTGCTCGTAGTGGAGGGTGATTTGGCTCCTGTTGCCTGTTTGGAGCATGGCGCTCCGCCTTGCGAGCGTTCTTCCGGATGCAAGACGCTCGGGATGTGGAAGAGGCTGCATGAAATGGTCATGTCTTTCTTTGATGGCATAACCATTGCCGATTTGGCCGAATCCGGGGCGGATGGATTTGATTATGTGATTTGAGTGTGATATGGAACCTCGGAACCCGATCCCGCCAATGTTCTTTTCGATCGCAAAACCGTCCAGAAGATTTGGAATGTGACAGTATCCTTGTGTTTTTGCCATCTTCCTGCTTTAAAAAAACACAGGCATTTTCAAACAATAGGCATTTGGAATCATCCTTGTTTTAAAGGACCTCTTCTAAAAAAGCAACGGATTGGGTATAATCATACCATTATGGAAAACACATGGATAAACAGTGCGGTAGTCTATAACATATACCCACTTGGCTTTTGCGGCGCTCCAAAGAGCAATGATGGAATCCCGAAAGCCAGAATAGAAAAGGTTTCGGAATGGATAGGACATATTGCGGATCTCGGTTGTAACACGGTTCTATTCAATCCGATTTTTCAGTCTTCCACGCATGGCTACGATGTGGCCGATTATTATGATACGGATTGCCGTTTGGGTTCCAAGGAGGATTTCAAAAGGCTTTTTGATGAGCTTCACTCCAATGGAATCAGAGTGATTCTCGACGGAGTTTTCAATCATGTCGGAAGGGATTTTTGGGCCTTCAAGGATGTTTGCGCGAAAAAATGGGATTCGCCCTATAAGGACTGGTTTTCAAATGTGGATTTTTCCCGCCAGAGCCCTCTGGGCGATCCTTTCACATATGCCAATTGGGAAGGCCATTGGGAATTGGTGAAGCTCAATTTGTGGAATCCCGATGTGTGCGCTCATCTTTTGGACGCTGTCAGAATGTGGATAAGCTATTTCGGAATAGATGGGCTTAGAGTGGATGCGGCGAATTGCATTGACAAGGGCTTCATAGGAAAGCTCAGGCATGCGGTGAAGCAGGCCAAGCCGGATTTCTGGCTTATGGGAGAGCTCATACATGGGGATTACAACCTCTGGATGGGCGATTCGCTTTTGGATTCCACAACGAATTACGAGTGCTGGAAGGGGATTTATTCGAGTCATAACGATAAGAATTATTTTGAAATAGCGTATGCTTTCAACAGGCAGGCCGGAATGTACGGGATATACAAGGGCCGGCTTCTCTATAATTTCATTGACAATCATGATGTCAGCAGGATAGCCACGTTGCTCAAGGATAAGCGCGACTTGCTGAATTGCTATACTCTTTTATTCGCTATGACCGGAATTCCTTCGGTTTATTACGGCAGTGAATTCGGAATCGAGGCGGAGAAGAGGAAGTGCGCCGGAGGAGATGATGACATAAGGCCGGAATTGGATCTTGATGCTTTGAAGGATAAGGGGAAGGACATTCAGGATCATATCAGGATGCTTGCCGGCTTGAAACGCGAATCGCAGGCGTTGCAGGTCGGAACATATAAGGAGATTCTGGTTAGAAACCAGCAATACGCCTTTGCCAGGGAATCCGGAGACGATTTCGCGCTTGTATGTCTGAACTGCGGTGATCAGCCCGCTACATTGGACTTCAATTACAGGGGCAGGAGCTGGAGAATCGATCTCGAACCTCATTCATCAAGCATAAGCAGACCGTGATTTGCAGTCGTTCGCCTGATTTGGATTGGGTTTGGCTATGAGACATAAGATCGCATATTCGATTGCTTTGCTTTTTTGCTTTGTTCTGCAGGCGGCATTAGCTGAAAACGCGCGCGGTGCTGATGGTGCGGCCAGCATCAGACCCGTTCTTCATGAGCGCGTGAAGCTTGCCAGGATTTATTATGTTTTCGAAGATCGGCAATTCGATTTGCAAGTCGCCCAGGACAATTCCGTTCCGGTCGGATCCCGAATACATGTGCGAATCGATTCCGTTGATGATTCTTTTGAGGTCAGCAGCATCAGTCTTGAGCGCAAGGGCAATGGCGGCGCTCCGAAAGGCCAGCAGAACATCGCATCGAACTCCGGCGGCAAATCGGATTTTGTTTTGGATGTCAGTGATGGTGGTGATTATCGCCTGATCATAAGCGCTCGCCGCATTATGGTGAGGCATGTGATTTTTCCGAAAGCGAATTATGGAATCGACGGATTTGAATTGTTTGCGGGCGGCGAGCCCATGGACGGGTTCTCGTGCGGCGACCAGGCGGATATGAGCTTCTCGGGCGATTTGCGGCTTGAGTTCGATATGAGAAACGGGTATTCGCTGCATTCCGCGGCAGGCGCGCAAAGGAACAGGAATGCGATAATCATAAGCGAGGATATCATAAGGGGTCTTGATCAGATAGATCTCAACAGGTATTTTAAAATAGATGATCATACGAAAGTGTCGGTTGGGATGGATGTTGATCGCAGGCTTCAGGGCATATTGTCGCTTTCTTATAACATTGATTATGCGATGCCTGGCAAGCTTTCCGAATCGTTTGATAGATTGCCTGCGGATTTTAAGGTGGGTGACAGGATAGGGATCAACTGGAGCGTAAGGAATCAGGGAAGATACGATGGGTTCATGGTGTTGTACATAAAAGAGAGTCAGAATGCGATTGATTATGGAATAACAGTGAATCCTGCTGTTTTGAGGGCATATGACGCCCTTGAGGATAATAATGTCGTCAACACTCAGAGGCCTGTTGGCCGCATGATTTCGATTTCTCCGATAAGCTATGGCGGAAGCGATGTGGTTGTTGATGAATCCGAGTCGATCGCGCTTGTGCTTAAGCCGATTCGCGCGGCGCATCCGGATGGCAGCATGCTTAATCGCATAGCCACTGAGAGGTATTCGGCTGAAATGGATCCTGATTTTGTGATATGGGGCTTTTCCGTGAGGGAATATATAAGCCAAGGCGTGATTCCAATCGGAAGAATCAGGTTCAAGCTCAGGACGGAGCAGGACTACCAGGTGAGGACATCCGGCAGAATTTGGCTTATTAGGGATGAATCATATGCAAGCGAGAAGGAAATGATGGTGGATATTGGAAAATGGGAAAACTCGGGAATGTCGCTGCGCGATTTCATAATAAGCAGCATAGATGAGCATGAAGTGTTCAGGAAGGTGGATTGATGGCTGAGAATGATAAGGTTTCCGGTGGATTCAGGTCGTGGAAGGCGGTTATCGCGCTTTCCGCAGCGGTTGTGTTTTTGATTTTGGCAGCCGTGCTGGCGGTTAGATTTCCGACTGGAAAGCGGGAGAAGGCATTCATTGACAATTCGGATTTCTTCACTGATATTCCGAAAATGAATTTGGAGGTGCTTGACATAGAAGGGCATGCCTCGCGCATTTCTGGGAATCGTGTCGATCTTGTTCCATTCAAAGGGGTGTATTCCATAGATTTGGACAAGGCGTCTGTTGTCAGGCATAGAACTGAAAGCGAACGCAGCGTTTCTGTGTCGCTTCCGGATGTTGCGTTGGACATCCGCATTGATGAGAAGAACGTCAGAAACATCGAGGAGTCTGAGAAGAAGGGCTTTTGGGATATCGTCAAGGGCTGGTTCAGGTTTTCCAGCAAGACTGCAAGCGGAATAACCCAAGCTAAGTTGGATGATGAGGCGTTTAGGAATGATGTGAAAACCCGCTTGATGGACGAGGTGTATATGGAAGCCGCAAGGCAGCAGGGAATAGTTATGACCAGACAGCTTTTGAGCTCTCTGAATGACAGTGATGTGGTGATCCGTGTTTCTTATTCCTCCTCGGAGAAGGATTCCGATGCGAAGGAGGGCTTATGAGGGAAAGCGCCGGAAAAATCCGAAAAACGGTTTTGCATGTTGCTATTGTGGTCTTGGTGGCAGTCGGAATGTTCCTTGTCGCGCTGCCGCTTTTGCGCCGCTACCGCCAGCCTGTGACAAGGGAAGTCATGGCGGTCGACGCCATAAGGAGAGTGGGAAGGCTTGAGGTTTTCAGATTTTCCAATTCATGCTTGTATTCTTATGAGAAGAGCGGAACCGAAAGGATTGCGGAATATGTGGGAATCGGAACGTACTCGGTTGATTTGGAGCGTGCGGAAATCCTTTTGGATCCGGCGGACAACTATATCAGGATAGAAGTGCCGGATGTGGAGATGCCGCAGGGGGCTTTTGAACTTGTCAAAGTGATAGACGTGCATGTGTTCGAGCAGGGAAAGGGTTCGAAGGATTTCGGAATAGACCTGTATTACGAATCAAAAAAGGATGCGGGATTGAGGCTTGAGAGCGAGGCTAGGAGCAATTATTCGTTCAGGCAAAAGGCGGAAAACAACGCCCGTATGATAATTGAAAGCCTTGCGCGCAAGTTCACCGACCTCAAGGATCCGGAAATAGACATAGTTTTCGTTTGAGGTTTTGCAAACATCTGTTCTTAGTGCTAAAATCAGTTTCTTATGTCTAGCAAGGATCATATCAGAATCTTCGGCGCGAGGGAGCATAATCTTAAAAGCGTTGATGTTTCCATTCCCAAGAACACTTTGACGGTGATTTCGGGGTTGTCTGGAAGCGGAAAGACATCATTGGCTTTTGATACGATATGCGCGGAAGGGCAGCGCCGTTACATGCAATCGCTTTCGAGCTATGCCAGAATGTTTCTAGGAGAAATGAAAAAGGCTGATGTTGATAGCATCGAGGGTCTTTCCCCAACGATTTCGATCGCTCAGAAAACGGTTCATTCGAATCCCAGAAGCACAGTTGGCACTCTTACTGAGATATATGATTACTATAGGCTCCTGTTTTCCAAAGTCGGTGATATGTTCTGTCCTGAATGCGGCAGAAAGCTTGAAGGCGTGGATATAGACAGGATAATAGAGTTCGTCTATTCGTTTGGCGAAGGCGAGAAAATCGCAATATGCTCTCCGATATTGATAAACAGGAAAACGGAGGGAAAGGCCATAGTATCGCAGGTTTCAAAAATGGGATACAAGCGCATTGTGATAAACGGAAAAATGTATCCTGTTGAGGAGGCTCCGGAGCTTGATAAGAAATTCAAAAGCAGCGTTTCCGTCGTGATCGATAGGCTGAGGGTAACGCATGATGACAGGTTCCGATTGGCAAATAGCATTGAGAAATCATTCGAGCTCTCCGATGGTCTTGTCGAGGTTGCAAGGCTTGATGACGCAAATGAGCCGTCTGAGATCCGCTTTTTCTCCAAGAAGGCATCATGTCCCGAGTGTGGGATTTCGCTTTCCGGGCGGGAGCCTCGGCTGTTTTCGTTCAATTCGCCGATAGGGGCATGTCCGACATGCAATGGAATAGGGTATTTGGATGAATTCGATCCGGATAAGATAATTCCAGACAAGTCGCTGTCATTCATGGATGGCGGAATCGTTCCGTGCAATCCTAATGCCGACTATTACCTGAAGCCGTTTGAAGCGCTTTCCAAGGAATTGGGCTTTTCATTGCACACTCCGTTTAAGAATCTGCCGGAACAGGTTCGGAATGTGATTCTGTACGGTTTGGGGAGGCCGATGAGGAACGAATACACCATCCAGAGTCTGTCAAACGCCTCATCATTGGTCTTGCATCATGATTTTAACGGCGTGATACCTGAGCTGAGACGTCGGGCAAAGCAGACGTTTTCGGAATCCATGCGCCAGTATTTCAATAGTTTCTGTTCGTTTCAGGTTTGTCCGGAATGCGGCGGAAGGAGATTGAAGAAGGATGCGCTTTGCGTCAGAATCGGCGGAAAGAACATATCCGAGGTTTGCGATATGAGCGTAAGGGATAATCTGGATTTTCTTAACAACCTGTCTCTTACGGCTGAAAATGCGCAGATCGCGAAGGAGGTGGTCTCCGAGTGCGTTAAGAGGCTGACGTTCTTGAAGAATGTCGGCCTTGAATATCTGACGCTTTCCCGGCTTTCAGGAACGCTTTCCGGCGGTGAGGCGCAGCGCATAAGGCTCGCATCGCAGATAGGTTCCGCGCTTACCGGAGTGCTGTATGTTCTTGATGAGCCGTCCATCGGTCTTCATCAGAGGGATAACAGCAGGCTGATTGATACGCTCAAGAGCCTTCGTGATATAGGGAATACTGTTATCGTGGTCGAGCACGACGAGGATATGATACGTCAGGCGGACTATATCGTGGATTGCGGACCGGCAGCGGGCGTTCATGGCGGTGAGATAGTCGCATCCGGAACCATCGAGGACATAATGGGGTGCCGCAAATCGCTTACGGGCGATTATCTGACAGGCAGAAAGAGGATAGAGGTTCCGTTGCAAAGGCGGAAGGGAAAAGGAAAATTGAGTTTTTCGGGATGCCGGAAGAATAACCTCAAATCCATTTCCGTTGACATACCGCTTGGCACGCTCACATGCATAACCGGAGTCTCGGGGAGCGGTAAATCGACTCTTTTGAATCAGATAATCGTCCCTGCGATACAGGACAGGCTTTTGCGTGGCAAAGAGAGTTTTGATGGATTCAAGAAGGTCAGGGGAATGGAGCTTATAGACAAGCTCGTGAACATAGACCAGAGTCCTATAGGAAGGACTCCGAGATCGAATCCGGCCACTTACATAGAGATTTTCGGAAAAATCCGCGATTTGTATGCGCAGCTTCCGGAGAGCCGCATGAGAGGATATGCTCCGGGCAGGTTCTCATTCAATGTGTCCGGCGGGCGTTGCGAGAATTGTCAGGGCGATGGAGTCAGGAAGGTTGAAATGCATTTTCTGCCTGATGTGTTTGTAAATTGCGAGGTATGCGGCGGGAAACGCTATAACAAGGAGACGCTTTCCGTGCTTTACAAAGGCAAGAGCATAGCTGATGTGCTTGATATGACAATGGAGGAAGCCGCGGACTTCTTTAAAGCGCATGAGCAGATAAGAAGAAGGCTTGAAATCGTTTGCTCCATAGGGCTGGGGTATATCAAGTTGGGCGAAAGCGCCCTGAACCTTTCAGGCGGCGAGGCTCAGCGGGTGAAGCTTGCGCTTGAGCTTTCGAAGATCGCTACGGGCAAGACTCTTTATGTTCTGGATGAGCCGACAACCGGACTGCATTTTCATGATGTGAAGGTGCTGATAGATGTGCTTCACAGGCTGGTGGATAACAACAATACGGTGGTTCTGATAGAGCATAATCTTGATGTGATCAAGGTTGCGGACCATATAATAGATTTGGGTCCTGAGGGCGGTGACGGCGGCGGGACTGTGGTTGCGACAGGAACGCCTGAGGATATCAGCATGTCGCAGGATTCGCATACGGGACGCTTTTTGAGGGAAATTCTTTCGAGGGAGTTTTCTGAGAAGCCGCGCTCTAATGGCTGAGCCTTTCAAAAGGAGTTGGATGGTATTTATGAGAAGGATGAAATTTGTGTTTTCCGCTCTTGTTCTGGCATTTGCGCTGACAGGAGCGCTCGCATCATGCTCGCATGGTAGTGCCGCTGCGAATCCCGGGGCTGATCAAACCGGTTCTGACCCGTTTGAATATAATGCTCTTCCTGGGGTATTCACAGTTGGCGGAAATGGGGAGCGCGTGTCATTCGCCAAAGGGAACCTGTATCATTCGGGAGATTCCGCATCAGAAGGATGGGGTTTTGAAAGGAATCAATACGATTACAGAACATGGCATTACGGAGGCGAAAGCAATGCGGTCATAGGCGGGCTTGGGGCTCAGACCCCGCCCGGCAGCACCGGATTGTTCTCGTGGTCGAATGATGCGGGCGTGTCGTTTTCCGAAAGCTACAGCGATCCTGACAGGACATCGGCTGATGTGTTTTTCGTTAGGCTTGAAAGTCGTTTTTCAGGGAGCGATTGGGATGTTTTGAACGATGACGAGTGGAGGTATCTGCTGGGGCTGCCGTCGCGAGCATCAGGGTCCCATTCCTCACGAGCGAATGCTTCAGCCAAATGGGGAATGGCATGCATAAGCGTTCCTTCCGGCGCGAGAGTCTGCGGTTTGGTGATTCTTCCCGATGATTGGACTTCTCCGTCGGGGTGTTCGTTTTCGTCAGGAAGCGGCAGAGGCTTCAGCACCAATTGCTATGATGTCGCGAAATGGCAGCGCATGGAGGATGCCGGAGCGGTGTTCCTTCCGGCTTCTGGATGCCGGAGCGATTCCGATATCGTGGGAAGCGATGGCTATTATTGGACATCGGGGCATGATGATGGTGAAAAGGACGCTGCGTACGGATTGTATTTCAAATACAACGGAATCGGAATCACCAGCAATAGCCGCAGCTATGGAAAGTGCGTGCGCCTGGTCGTGCGCAACATTGTCTGAGATTCTCGGCGTTGCGGAATATTGGGATTGCGAACGCGCCGGATTCCGTTTCGCTTGCTAATTTTGACAAAACTCATATAATAAAGGGTTGAATCCGATTCCATGCGCTTTCATTGTCTTGTATGGCTATGCATGATGTTTCGTTTCGGATGATAAGGTGTCACAAGCATATGAAAAAAGCATTAATGTTCCTGGTATCATTTGTTTTCTTCCTACATGCGGCTCTTTCCGATGATGTTGGCGTCAAGGGAATCAGAGGGTTCGAGGATTTTCGCAAGATGAAAGTGGTTGAAACCGCTGATTCGGTCGGTATTACCACATTTTCGAAGAATGAGGATGTCAATAGCAGGGTATTCGGAGAGGCATGGCAGGAGCTTTTGCAGGACAAGAGCGATGTCGAGGAGTCTGTAAGCTATCATCTTGAGTTGATTCTGGTTGATATCGAAGGATTCAAATACAATCTGATTTGCTTGAAGGAGAAGAACATACTTTCGCGCGAGAGATATTACATATTGAACGTATTCAACGACGATGAGAGCGCGCGCACGTATTTCAGAAGGCTTACAGCTGCTTATTCGAGCTATAGTGATTTGATTTCACGCAGTTCGATAATGCAATTGTTCCTCAATATAAATTATACCGACAGCAATGTTTTTGAGAAATACAATTATTACATCATGGGATGGTATTACGAGGATTCGTATTTTACAACGCTTTGCATACTGTAGTTTCGCAGTAGCTTGGCTTGTATATTTGAGCCTGAATTTTCTAAGGAGGAGAGTTGTTTATGGCTACACCAACACCGCATAATAATGCAAAACTCGGGGATATCGCAGAATTGGTGATCATGCCGGGTGATCCGAAAAGGGCGGAATTCATCGCCAAGAATTTTCTGAAGGATCCGAAATGCTTCAATGAGGCGAGGGGAATGCTGGGTTTCACCGGGGAATACGACGGAAAGAGGATTTCCGTGATGGGATCCGGAATGGGCATGGCTTCCATGGGCATATATTCGTATGAGCTTTTCGCATTTTACGATGTGAAGCACATCATCAGGATAGGCACTTGCGGCTCATATCTTCCGGATGCTGAGCTTGGTGATCTGTATTTGGTGAAGGAAAGCTGGACAGATAGCAACTTCGGATACAATCTTGCCAAGATAGAGGACAAGTGGCTTTCCTCAAGTGAGGTCATAAACAAGGCATTGGCTTCGTCCGCCGCTGATGCGAACATCAAGGCAAGGGAAGTGAAGGCTTTTGTTACGGATGTTTTCTACAGGCCAGGAAAGCTCGGTGAGGAGATGACCAAGGCCGAAAGCGACAAGATGGTCGAGATGGGAATAGCTGGCGTTGATATGGAAAGCTATGCCTTGTTCGCAAACGCCAAGCTTCTCGGCAAGAACGCATCCTGCATGCTTACGGTTTCCGATGTGATTGGAGCGAACAAGAACATGACAGCCGAGGAGCGGCAGAATTCCTTGGTTTCCATGATAAAGGTCGCATTGGGTAGCAGCAAGTACCTTTTGAAATGATTTTTGGCGCCTATGAGGGCCGGCGGCTTTGCTGTCGAGCCCTTAAGGCGTCTGTGCCATTCGCGATATGAGAAAATTTGCATTTTCGTTTTTGTTGGCATATGTGTTTCTTTTTGCATCGGCTGCGGTTTCATGTCATAATGGCGATCCGGATTATCCGACGCATGACGATATAAGGTATGAGTACAAAATAGATTTGGATGGCTATGAGCTTTCAAGGGCTTATGGCTCTTCCGTTTATGAGTATTCCATTCCGTCTGTTTGGGATGATAAGGTGAATGGACAGAAACCTGTCGTCAGAATAGGAAGCGATTCGTTTGCATCATGGAGATGGCTTAGGGATGTGTCGGTGCCGTCAACGGTCAGGCAAATAGGCGATTCCGCTTTTAGTGATCTTCAGCATTTGGAAGGAGTGAGATTCGCTGAGGATTGTCCTATTGATAAGATCGGGGAATACGCTTTCGCATATTGCACGGCGCTTAAGAAAATTGAAGTGCCTGCTAATGTGGAGAGTGTGGGGAGACAGACTTATACATATTGCGAGGGGGCTTGTGAGGTTTCATTCATGAAATCCAATGGTGCGTCCGCATTAAAGGAAATAAGCGAGAGCGCCTTTTATGGCTGTTCGGGAATTTCATCGGTTACGATACCGAGCGGTGTTGTCAAAATAGACAGAACGGCATTCGCCAATTGCTACAAGCTTGCTAAGATTGATTTTGAGTCCGGCAGCGCTCTTGAGATAATTCAGGACGGGGCTTTCAGCAGGTGCTCCAAGCTTTCCGAGCTTAAGATTCCCAGAGGTGTCAGGTTCATAGGCCGCAAGATTCTCTCAGGAAGAGGAAAGAATCTTGTCATAAAATTTGAGGGCACGGAAGCGGAATGGAATGGAATCGCCAAGGATGCCGAGTGGGATGGCGGGTCTGATAACGAGATAACGATGGCTTATCTGGGCAATGAGTGATTTGAGGACTCCGATTTGGAATCCGCAGGAATTCCTGAGCGCCGAGCGCGCGCATGGTTTTTCCGGCGTTGGTGATGTGGTTTCGTTCTACAGGACGATACCGGCAAGGCACAAGGGCGATTTTGCTCCATTCTCGCTTTTGCCGGTCATCTATGATGGTTCTGCCGTTGAAAGAATGAACGGGATTTCGGTCGGGCTTTCCGGCATTGTCGGGAAGGTTCTGGAGCGGTTTGTCATATCAAGCGGTTTCAGGAGTCTTTTTCGTCTGCAACCGGAATTGCTTTCGTTTTTGGATGATGCTATTGAATCTCTTGTTCGTGTCGGACGGAGTCCTTCGGACATTGCTGACGATGCGAAGGCGTTTTTGAGATTTGATGCTGTTCTGGGTGGGACTTCGGAATCCAAGGCGATTGGAGTTTGCGAAATGAATTCGAACGCGCTTGGCGGCTTGGCCGAGTCGTATTTTACGGGAAAGGCGCTGCGCAGGTTTTCGCAATTCGATCGTTTTGCGGAATCATCAGGGCTTGCTGATTTGGGTGCGGAAATATATGACAGGTGGGCGTCGGCGGCCATAGCCAGATGCAAATCCGCTGAAGATGTTTGGAATAGGGCATTGTCGTCAGGCAGGAAGCCTCATTTTTCATTTGTCGTATTGTTTGATTCCGGAAATTCCGATGCGGAGGAGCTTGCGTGGTTTGAGAGGTTCTTTTCCGCTGAGGGAATGGAGTTTTCAGTAGTTGATGCCAGACAGCTGGAGATTGGCTCTGATGGTTGTTTGCGCAGCCGCAACCCGTTGTATGGCGCAAGCGGGATTCCGATAGATTTCGCGTTCAATTATCTGATTTGGTCTGATTTGGTCAGGCATAGGGATGATTGTTCGGTTTTTCTTGGCAATGTTTTTTCTATGAAAACCGATTTGTTTCCGAATCCTTTGTGCTACTTGATTCAGGATAAGTCGTTTCTTGCCTCAATCAGAAGCATGCGCGAAGATGATGTGTCTCAGGCTTTATCAAAAGCCGACATAAGTTTTTTGAAGGAAATTGTTCCTGATACGTTTCTCGTGTCTGATGAGAACAGGTTTGTTTTGAGCAGGCATAAGGACTCTTATGTGATTAAGCCCTCTTCATTGTATGGCGGTTCTGGAGTTCTTTTCGGAGCGGATGTGATTCGGGAAGAGTGGGAGGGGCTGATAAGCGCCGCCTGCTCCGCAGGAAGCGCGGAATATGTGGCTCAGCGCAGGATGAGATGTGACAAAATCGATATTATTCCGATTAGGGCTGAAAACTTCAAATCGGGGGAATTTCCGATGCTTGAAATCACAAAGGCCAATTCGGTGATAGGAATATTTTCGATAGGTTCCGATTTCTCCGGAGCATATGTCAGGGCAGGGATCAGCAATGTTGTCTCCGGTGCGGATTCGGCATGCGCGTGTGCTGCTTTCGCTTGGGGTTGTGATGGCGGGTGCTTGGATTCGAGCGGAGGCGGCGGACTATGAACTTGAATATTAAATCAGATATGGAGAATGGCGAACGGATTTTGAAACGCAGCATATCGTATGCTAGCTATTTTGTTTCAAATGACGTGGGGATGATGGCTTATGAGAGGAAAAGGCTTTATGAGAAGCTTTGCAAATCCGATTTGAAGGATCATGGGAATGTCATCCCTGCATCATATCTTCCTTTGTTGTTCACATATCATGATATCGGGTATTTTGCAAATATCATAAAAGACGTCTGCGGCCTTCTTAAGAAGATAACCGAATTTTATATTCAAGATTCGGATTATAGGAGGATTTTCAAGCTTGACAGGAAACTCGAGGATCTTATCATGCTTCCTCCCTCATGTGATGACATATCTCCTGTGGGAAGAGTGGATGTTTTCCTGAGTGATGGCGGTTTCAAGATATGCGAGGTGAATACGGATGGAACCGGAGGCATGAGCAGAGCGGATTTCATAAACGGCGAAATGGCCGCCAATCCTATGATACGCAGTCTTTTTCCAGCGGCTGAAGTGAAAAGTTCGGTCATGAAAATCGCTTATGAGATAACCAAAAGCTATTTGAGAGAAAGAAAATTCCCTGCGACAGCGAAAAAGCCGATGATCGCGGTTGTCGATTTCCGTGAGGAAGGGGTCTTCAGTGATTTTGACAGGTTTGTGGAGGCTTTCAAGTTTTTCGGATTCGATTCCGAATTTGCCGATATCAGGGATTTGGTGTTTGACGGCAAGAATCTTTTTGATAAGAAGAGCGGAAAGATGATAGATGTGATTTACAGAAGGGCTGTGTCAAGCGTAGTGGCGGATCGCATCGATGAGTGTCAAAATCTTCTGGAGGCCGTCAAGAACAGGAAAATCACGATGATCGGAGACTTCAGATCGACGCTTATGCATTCCAAAAGCATCAGCGCGGCTGTTTTTCATCCGAAAACATTTGAGAAGCTTACGGCAGTCGAGAGGAATTTCATTGATTACTGCTTTCCGCGAACATATTTTTTTGATGCCGAATCGGTTGATGAGAAGACACTTGCTTATGCCAGATCCCATAAGGGCGAATGGGTCTTGAAACCGCAGGAGGGTTTTGCATCCAAGGGCGTTGTGTGCGGCAAGGACGTATCCGAAAAGAAATGGTTGGAATCATTGGATTCGCTGTTCGGATCGGGCTACATTCTGCAGGAGTTCTGCAATTCATATAAATTTCCGGCGTTGCGCCTTGATGGCAGCGAAATTGAAAACATTCCGGTGATGATCGGATTGTATTTTGCAGCCGGACAATTCGCAGGGCTTTACAATCGCGCCGGAGCGAACGGAATAATAGATTACAATCATGGTGGCGTCTACTATCCGAGCGTGTTCACCGGAACCGTTGAGTGAGCGGCATGAAAGCCCTAGAGCGTCTTGATTTGCATTAAGGGCGCTTCTGGAAATCTGCTGTTTGAAAATGCCTGCGGATTCTTAATTTATTCCCTTCAGGCTGCGTATGCTTTTGTTGAGCTTTTTCGTATTGCTTATGCCCTGATCGATTTTATCAATGATGTTCTGCCATCTCTCCTCCTCCCGTTTTAGTTCGGCGTCCGTGTCGCTCAATTCGTTCTTGGCTGATTTTGCGAGTCTTGCAAGGGATTCTATGGAATTTCCGAGTGATAGGTATCTGTCATTTAATCCGGACAGGCTTTCGAGCGCGGTTATGCTTTTGGAGTTTTCTCCGGAGGCTTTGCTGATGACATCCATAATGTTCGCTATCCGGCTTGTCAGGCTTTCCAGGTTGAGATCCAATTCGTCCATTGCTTTTTTTGCGCTTTCGCTGTGATCGTTTGCCAGCAGGCTTATTCCGTCCTTCGTATCCTTTGCGATTCTTCTTATCCGTTCCGACATATCCAAATTGTCAAAATTGCGGCGGTCAGCATAATCTTTTATGCCTTTGATGCTTGGATCTGTGATGATCTTGATTATTTCCAGCGTCGCCTTTTTGCTTCTGACCTCCGCTTCTTCGCGTTTGCTTCTGCAATACTCCAGTATGCTTTCGATATCGCCGCTCACTTTGGAGATCATATTAAGCATTCCTGCTATGGAATTCGTTATGGTGTTGAAATCTCCCGATTGCAATCCTTTGGAAAGCGTTTCGATTTGGCTGATGTATTGTTTCGCTTGGCTTATTGATGTGTTGTAGAAGTTCACCGCTTTCACAAGGCTTTCTACGGCTTGGGTGAAATTCGTGAAGTCGAATGTAGGCAGGCCGGTTGCCGGAAGGACATTGCAGTTGGTTGCGAATAGCACTATCGCAAATAAGATTGAAATTGCTTTTCTCATAGCAGGAAAAACTCCTTTGTGATTATTGATTTGCTTTTTCCCGACAATAGCAGGAATGATTCGTTTCTGCCCAGAATGAAATCGACAACATACATATTGCCCTTTATCGTATAGTTGATTATGCTCATCCCGGATTCGTCTTGAAGATATAGGGCAGGGTTGATGTCGGTGGCGTAGAACCTCTTCGAGAATTGTATGTAGGTGGATTTGCCGTCCGAGAAAACGGCAACGGGCTTCACATCTCCGCTTGCTGATATCGTGTAGTCGAAATCCATGCCGCGCAGATCCTTGGATTTGGATCCTGGCTTTGAGGAAAGCGGCTGCTTGCTGATCTTCCTGTCGCTTTTGAATCGGATGCCGAACATCCCGGTTCCGCTTGTCAGAATGACCTTGAAATAGTACGTTCTCTTGTTGGTCGGTATTATCATCGTGGTTTGTCCTTCCGGCATGGCGGCTCTGAATAGCAGATGCATGATTTCCTGATCGTTCTCGGCTGATATCATCGGATCGATTATCAGCAGGGATTGGTCTGCGATCGCCATGTCACCGGCAAGGCTTTCACCCGGCTCGAACCTCAGATCCGTAATCATATCCGTGCTTGCCAGCATGGTGTATATCTTTCCGTCTGAGAACCCGTACTCTATTATTGATCCGGTGGAATTCGCGGCTTGTGATGATGCTTTCGGCTCGGCCAGATTATCATCAAACAGCTTCTTGGCCGTTTTTCGCAGATCCTCTTGACTGTCGGATGCGATTGCACTTTCATTTTCGCATTCGATTTTTCTGGCATCCGAGCCTTTTCCGGATTGCGGTTCCATTCCGTAGAACGGGTGGTCTGGAATGCTTATGAAGTCTATGGAAACGTCCTCATCGTTGGGTGAGAACGGCTTTATGGATTCTCCGGTTGCGCAGGAGCACGCCGCATGCAGGCAGAATGCCGCAAATGCGGTCAATGCGAGCGAGCGCAGGATGCTTCCGGGCTTTTGGATTTTTCGGGTTGTTATCGCGCTAATTGCTTTCATATATCACATATCCGTCCTTTATTTCGGAGATGTCGAGACGTACGACATAGATTCCGAGAGGATTCGCTTCCTGAATGCTTTTTGTTTTCGGGACATACCTTCTGGTTCCCATTATCGCTCTGTAGTTCGCTTCGCTTTTCAGGTTTCCTGAAGCGCCGTATGTCTTTTCATTCCAATCGAGCTGGAACAGATGCTCGTTTCCGTTCATGTATGGCGTTGCCGCATACACGCTTATTTCGACTCGTTCCTTCTCGCTTCTTTCAAGGGGGTTGTTCTCCAGGAGCCAGTCTTGCGCTGTTTTCAGAGCGCTTTCGGTTGAGTGCGCATAAACTTTTCTTATGCGTTCGCGCTGTATCGCATCATCTCCGCAAACTCCGCGAAGTGATATGATGTAGTCTTCCAGCACCTTCAGGGTGGTCGCTACGGACGGCTTCCATTCCGATAGGGAGGTGGATGCGTTGTCCACATATTTTGCTGTTCCGTCCCTGTTTATTTCGATTACATATGGTATCGATACTGTTTGGCGCATGGCCAGGTGGAATATCATGGCGAATTCCATCAAACAGAATGCCGCAAGCAGAATCACCGACGCCTTCATTGCTTTTGAGATTTCCGCTTTTGCTTTTTTTGCTGACAGGTGCAACCCGCTTATTGAATCGCCGCTATCGTTTTCGGTCATATCCGATCCTCCTTTTTAATCGCGCATCCGCATGAAACCGCGATTGATTTCACAGGCTTCCGGAAGCGCCCTTTATTTTTTTATCGCAATCGTGTATTATGAATAAAAATCAAAAATGCTGATTTGTCACATCTTTTTTCGAGAATCGCATTGGGTTTTTCGGAATGGGGAGGCAAGTCGTATGGAGGGGAATGAGCCGTATGGACGCTAGCGAAGTGAAAAAGCTCGAAGACTTTGCTTATGAAGCGAGAAAGAATGCGCTTTATTGCATGGCGACATTGGGTGTTGGCCACATAGGCGGCGCAATGTCGATTATTGAGGTTCTTGCGTATCTTTACAATGTTGAGATGAACATAGATCCGCAGAATCCGAAAAAGGATGACAGGGACATGCTTGTTCTGTCCAAAGGTCATGCGGGGCCAGGGCTTTACGCTACGCTTGCGCTCAAAGGGTTTTTCCCTATGGATTGGCTTGCGACGCTCAACCAGGGCGGAACGAACCTTCCGAGCCATACGGATAAGAACAGAACCCCCGGAATAGACATGTGCACCGGTTCGCTCGGACAGGGGCTTTCCGTTTGCGCTGGAGCCGCTTATGCCAATAAGCTCAAAGGCTATAAGAGCAGGATGTTCTGCATTATGGGCGACGGGGAAAGCATTGAGGGCCAGATATGGGAGGCTGCGGCATTTGCGGCTCAGTACAAGCTCGACAACCTTATCGCCATAACCGATTGCAATAAGCTTCAGATCGACGGGCCTGTTGATGAGATAGTCAGCCTCGGTGATGTGGAAGGCAAGTGGAAGAGCTTCGGATGGGATGTGGTCAGAGCGAACGGCCATGATTTCAATGAGATTGACAAGGCATTCGCTTCTGTGAAGGAAATGAACGGAAAGCCTAAGATGATCGTGCTTGATACGATAAAGGGCAAAGGGGTCCCGAATCTTGAAGGCAAGGTGGACAGCCACAACGCCAAGATCACTATCGATGAAGTCAAGGGCATTTTCAATGGGGAGGTCGTAGAATGGCTGAAATAGAAACAATTGAAATGAGGGCGGCATATTGCAACGCTCTTTTGGAAATAGCGGAAAAGGATAAGAAGCTTGTCGTTCTCGATGCCGACCTCATGAAGGCATCCGGCGTCATGCCGTTCAAGAAAGCGCATCCGGACAGGGGAATAGATGTCGGTGTTGCCGAGGCTAATCTTGTGGGTGTGGCTTCCGGCCTGTCGCTTAAGGGATTTATTCCATTCGCATCGACTTTCGCGTGCTTTGCTGCCCGCAGGGCGTTCGACCAATTCTTCATTTCATCGAATTACGCCAAGCTTAATGTGAAGCTGGTTGGAACCGATCCTGGAGTTTCTTCGGAGTTCAACGGCGGAACCCATATGCCATTCGAGGATCTTGCTATGATGAAGATGATTCCTGGACTCACGATAGTCGAGCCGTCGGATGACATAAGCGCCGGCAAGTTCACGCATCTTCTTTATGAGCATGAGGGGTGCTGCTATATGAGGCTTCACCGCAAGAAGCTTGAGAGGGTGTATAAGGAAGATGAGAAATTCGAGCTTGGGAAAGCCAAGGTTCTGACGGAAGGCAAGGATGCTGTCATCTTTTCGCTTGGCGGCGTCATGCTTCGCGAATCGCTGAAGGCATACGAGATGCTTAAGAAAGAGGGGATCAATGTGACCGTTGTCGATATTCTTACCCTTAAGCCTCTTGATAGGCAGCTTGTTATAGATCAGATTTCGAAGAAGCATGTGGTCGTGACTTGCGAGAACGGTCAGGTCGCCGGCGGACTTGCCAGCGAGATTGCTGAGATAATCGCATATGAGGGCCTTTCCTGCAAGTTCAGGATGGTCGGAGTATTCGATCAATTCGGTCAGGTTGGCAAGCTTGATTATTTGCTTAACGCATATCAGATGACCGCTGAGATCATTGCTCAGAAGATCAGGACCGCGCTTAGAACCACCGTGAAAGTCGGATTCGGCGGCGGACTCGGAATGAGGATCGGCAGCAAATAATACGATTTTGCACGATTCGAGGTGTTTTTGTTTTGGCTATGTCCGAATACATTTATTCTTCCATATCCAATCGCCGGATATGCGCCGCATATGCGCGCTTTGGGTCGCAAAGCCATT
>CADBSO010000127.1 GCA_902797395.1 uncultured Spirochaetales bacterium | reverse complement strand
CGATAGCGGCAAACTGGTGATTGCCGATAATTGATAATTCGAATGAGGTTTTTTCAAAACCCCTTTCTTCAGTTGCTCGCTATTTTGAATCAGCGTATTAATCTGATGGATTCCTTTTGAAAGCACTCGAACATATGCGTTATCCGTGGTTTTTTCGAAGAATGCCAAGATCAAAATAGCTTCGCATTATCTTGAAATCAGTTCGGCTATGGCTGAATAAACGATCGGTCGGCTTTTCAGGCATAGCCATTGGTTTTGAGAAAACCTCGAACGATAATCGCATGACGGAGTCCGCTGCGGATGCCGATTATTCGCTTTATGGGGTTTTCGGAAAATGCCTTGAGAAATATCCGTTGCTAAAAAAAAGGCATTTTAGTAAAATAAGAAAGATTTACTTATATGACAGGAGGAAATTGCGCTATGCAATTTTCAAAGATATTCAAGTGCTTCGGCAAGAGGCCGGAGAAAAGCAGCACCGCATCGGAATGCGTCAAAGAGGCTCCGGCTTCTGCTGAAAGCTCGAATGCGAATGTGGCATCCGGCGCGAGCGGAAATGTCGGCGCCCTGTCTCAGGATGCTGTCGGATTCAAGGACATTTTCGAGAAATGTGAGAAGTATGTGATGGCCGATCAGGTTAAGGCAAAAGGGCTTTATCCTTATTTTCATACGCTTAATTCACGTCAGAGCGCTAGGGTCATGATGGAAGGCAAGCCAAGGATAATGCTCGGAAGCAACAATTATCTTGGTTTGACCGATAATATAGATGTGATACAGGCCGGAAAGGATGCTATCGATAAATACGGAACCGGGTGCAGCGGCTCCAGATACCTCAATGGAAATCTGGATATACATGTTGAATTGGAAAGGAAGATCGCTGAATTTCTGGGAAGGGACGATGCGATAATCTTCTCAACCGGCTACGGGTCGAATCTTTCGGTGCTTTCATGCATAGGCGGACGCGATGATTACTATGTAATAGACAGGGAAAGCCATGCGTCGATTTACGACGGATGCAGGCTTTCATTCGCGAAGATGCTCAGATACAAGCATAGCGATATGGATGATCTGGAGAGGATCCTCAAATCGCTGCCTGCCAATTCGGGAAAGATTATTGTTACGGATGGTTTGTTTTCGATGGGCGGCGATTATGCGAATCTTCCGGACATCGTTTGTCTGGCGAAGAAATACGGAGCAAGGACATTGGTGGATGATGCGCATGCGTTCGGAGTCGCCGGAGACGGAGGAAAGGGAACGGCATGGCATTTCGGCTTGGAAAAGGAAATAGACATAATTACCGCCACGTTCTCTAAATCGCTTGCGTCGCTTGGCGGGTTTGCGGTTGCGAACAGCAAAGTCATAGATTATATAAGGCATAACTCCAAGCCGTTCATATTCACTGCAAGTCCGACTCCATCCGCAACGTTTGCGGCTATGACCGCGCTTGAGCACATAAAGGCTCATCCGGAACTGCCCGAGAGGCTTAATAAGCTCGGCTTGTATTTCCGCAATAAGCTCGTATCTCTTGGCTTGAATCCGAAATCGGGGTCATCGCCGATAGTTCCGCTTCCATCGAAGGATACTGAAACCACATTGATGGTAAGCAAGATGCTTTATGATGAAGGCGTTTATGTGAATTGCGTATTCCCGCCTGCTGTTGCTGAGAACGATTGTCTCATCAGGACTTCCGTTACGGCAAAGCATGACGAGTCGATACTTGATGAGGCGGCTGAGATAATCGCACGGGTCTTCAAGAAGCTCGGATTGGATAAGATATAGGAATATGGATTGGCTATGTCCGAAAAGCCGGGTGGCAGGACATGGCCGCGGAATTTTGAAATAATCAATAGGAGAAACATATGAACTATTTGATCAACTTTATGGCGGGCGGCAATGTTGACAGCGCCACGAAGGGAGCCGGCGGCGGCGCCGGAGGCGGGCTTTTTGGCGGAACATACACCATGCTGATTGTTTTCGCGCTTTTTTTCGTGGTTTTGTATTTCTTTTCCATCAGGCCTCAGAAGAAGAGGGAGAAGCAGCAGAAGGACAAGCTGTCATCCATCAAAAAAGGCGATAGGGTGCAGACTATCGGCGGATGGAGAGGAACCGTTGTTTCCGTAAAGGAGAATACTTTCATTCTCAAGCTTGAGGATGGCGCTAGGATTGAAATCGTTAAGAATGCGATAGCGGATGTCGTTATTGCCGGCGAGCAGCATGGTCCGGGAAAAGGCTCCAACAAGACGGAGGCTTCCGAGGATGCTCCTGCGGCATTGGAAGCGAATGCCTCTGATAGGGCGGATGAATCTGATGGCAAGGCCGCAGACGGATCCGATTCTTCGGCCTCGAAGTCGGATTCCGGAAAAAACGGGAATGATTGATGATGGGTGGTGAATCAGATGAACAGAATTGAACGCAGTGCGATCATATTGGTGATAATCGCCTTGATATGCTATCTGCTCTATCCGACATTGAAATGGAATGTGCTGATCAGCGCTGAGGATAAGGCGGTCGCTTCGGAGAGCAATGGATACATAAGGGATTATTGCCATGGCAAGGTCAGTGGCATAAAGTCGAGCATAAGCGCTGAAACCGATGAGACATCGGATCTTTCCGGCAAGTATCCTGAGGTTGCGAAAGCGATATCCAAACTCGGGATCTCTTTCGATTCGAAGGTTTTGAATAAGGCCAACATGCTTTCGGGACTTGATTCCGGTGCTGGCGCGGAAATCGAGAGGGGAATGCGTGAGTATTATCTTTCGCTTAAAAGAACATCAGGCAAGTCGTTGAAGTTCGGATTGGATCTCAGGGGTGGCTTGTCCGTTCTTCTTGAATACGATCCGGTTGCTACTACGGCTAGGACGGGCAGCGGTCTTTCCGGCGATGAGCTTAATGCCGCGCTCGATGACGATGCCGAATTGCTGAGAAGAAGGGTCGACGAGTTTGGAATAAGCGAAGTTGATATACATCGTCAGGGAATAGATCAGATAGTGATCGAGATGCCTGGCGCATCGGATCCGGAACGTGTGAATTCGCTTTTGAAGAACAGCGGCTCATTGAAGTTCTACATTGTCAATCAGGCCAAATCCAATCAGCTTGCGGCTGAGATTTCCGAAAATAGGGATAAGTATATTGATGCTAATGGCAATTTCATTCCTCAGAGCTTCCAGGAGGGATTCACGGCATACGGCATATACAATCAAGATGATCTCGGAACCGATGTGCTATCAGGCCAGCTTGTGGTTGATGACAACCAGAGCATGGATGCCATCTACATAAGAAGCGTTCAGGTTGATAAGGATAAGTTCGGGAGGCCGGCGGTTGATTTCACGCTGTCAGCGGAAGGCGGTGAGATTCTTTATGGAATCACAAGCAAAAATGTCGGAGGCATGATGGCTGTTGTTTTTGATGGCAAGGTCAAGAATTATGCTACGATAAAAAGCGCTTTGAATACGACAGTACAGGTTACCGGATTCAATTCCAAAGAGGCTGAAGAGCTTTCGGTCACATTGAAGAGCTCGGCTTTGCCTGCGGATTTGAAGGTGATTTCATCTCAGAGCATCGGCGCCAGTCTTGGCGAGGATTCGATCAGGCAGATAACCAAATCAATTATCATAGGAATGGCTATTCTTGCTTTGTTTCTGATCATATATTATCGTGCGGCGGGATTGATGAGCGTGCTTTTGCTCGCATTCAATCTGGTGATGGTTGTGTCCGTGCTTTCATCGTTCGGGTTCACGTTGTCGCTGACAAGCATTGCCGGTGTTATTCTGACGATAGGAATGGCTGCTGATTCATCTGTCATAATCTTTGAAAGGATCAAAGAGGAAATCAGGAAAGGCGTCATCCCGTTCAATGCGGTGCGCACTGCGTATGCGAAAGCCACTTGGACAATATTGGATGCGAATATCACTACGATGATTGCTGCGCTTGTCTTGTCTATGCTCGGTGCGACTTCGGTGAAAGGGTTTGCCGTAACGCTTGCCATAGGAATCGTATGCACGTTGATAACCATGCTGTTCACATCCCACCTTGTGTTTGATTTGTTCGTAGGGACCGAGACCAAAAGGCTTTCAATCGGCTTCTGCAAGAAAGATGGAGGTTTGAAATGAAAAGCATTAAAGTAGTAGGTTCGCGCAAGATCGTTTTGATCGCATCATGCCTTTTGTTGGTTTTGGGAATCGTGTTTTTTGCGATTCGCGGCTTCAATTTGGGAATAGACTTCGAGAGTGGAATTTCCGATACGGTCAGGATCGGCAGATCGAACGTTCGCATTGAAGAGGTGAGAGGCGCTCTTTCGGGCGTTAATGCCAGAGTCCAGAGGCAGGGACAGGAATCCGATTCCACATTTGTGATCCGGGCTTTCGCTTCGGATGATTTCGAGAAGACCAACAAGGAAGCCCAAATAGTCAAGGCTCTTTCGGATAAGTTCGGCGAAGGTGAGGTTCAGGTCGTGTCATCATCGTTTATCGGCGCGAAGTTTTCCTCGACGCTGATAACGACCAGTCTTGTTGCAATAGCGGTGGCTCTCGTCGGAATATTGATCTACATCTGGCTGAGGTTCCAGCTTTCATTTTCGCTTGCTTCGGTCTTGACATTGCTTCACGATGTTCTGATATTGCTCAGCTTCATTGTCGTTTTCAGAATAGAGATATCATCGATAACGATAGCTGCCATATTGACTATCATAGGATATTCGATAAACAATACGATTGTTATTTTCGATAGGATAAAGGAGAATATCAAGCTCCGCATGTCCGGTGATCTGGATCTTACAATCGACACTTCGATAAACCAGAGCATTACGAGAACATTGTTCTCATCGCTGACTACCTTGGCGGTTGTCGTTCCGATGGGCATCATAGTGTTGAACACTGATATCAGGATGTTCTCTCTTGTGCTTTCGGTGGGAATACTGCTGGGAGTGTATTCCTCCACATTCGTTTGCGCGAACATTCTGAGAATGCTTTCGCTTACGAAGAAGAGGATTTTGAATCCGATGACTATTGCTGAGGATAAATGATCCGATGATAATAGCCATCGATGGTACCTCGGCAAGCGGAAAGAGCACAGTTGCCAAGATGCTTGCCGAGGATTTGAATTTAGTGAACCTTAACAGCGGGAACCTCTATAGGGCATTGTCCTTGGCTGTTTTGAATGCGGGAGCTGATCCCGATAGCGAGGCGGAAATCGTCGCATTCGTCGAGAAGCAGGATTTGGAGATGGATGCGGCGGATTCCATATGCTTGAATGGAAAGAAAATTGATTTGAGTCTCTTGAGGACTCCTCGGATCGATTCCGTTTCCTCCAGAATATCATTTTATGTGCCGGTTCGTCAGAAAGTGAATGTCATTCTGCGCCGCTTTGCGCAGAAGTTCGATGTAGTGTGCGAGGGCCGGGATATAACATCAGTCGTTTTTCCGGATACGCCGCATAAGTTCTTCATTGATGCGGATGTGAATGAAAGGGCGAGAAGAAGGACTGAGAATTACAATGGGGATTTCAACAGGGTCCTCGAGGATTTGAAGAAGAGGGATGTGGAGGACTACTCCAAGCCTTTTGGCGCGCTTAGAATCGTAGAGGGGGCGACTTTTATAAATTCCACTCATAAGACCCCTCGTGAGGTGTGCGATATTATAATGGAGTGCGTAGGCGCTTCGCATGAGAGTTGACATCACTCGGATGCCATTGCTTGCTTTAGTATGATTAGAACTAACGGAAAAATAAGAAACATAGCTATTATTGCGCATGTTGATCACGGTAAGACCACGCTTGTTGACGCGCTTTTCAGGGAAGCGGGCGTGCATCTTAAAAAAGGCGAGAATACGACAAGGATAATGGACAGCGGGGCGCTTGAGCGTGAAAGAGGGATTACGATAAGCGCCAAGAATTGCGCCATTGAGTACAAGGGTGTGAAGATAAACATCCTTGATACGCCGGGCCATGCCGATTTTGGCGGGGAAGTGGAGCGCGCTTTGGCCATGGTCGATGGCGTGGTGCTGCTGTGCGATGCGGCGGAAGGTCCGCTTCCGCAGACCAGATTCGTGCTTGAGAAGGCTCTTGCCAAGAAGCTCAAGGTGATCGTGGTCATAAACAAGATAGACAGGAAGGATGCCAGACCAGCAGAGGTTCTTGATGATGTGTATGAGCTGCTGATTGATTTGTCCGGCGATGAGAACATGCTTAATTGCCCTGTGTTTTTTGCGGTGGGCAGGGATGGCAAATGCGGGACATCCCCGGATGCGGCGAATGATTCGGTGGCTATTCTGCTGGATTCCATATT
>CADBSO010000126.1 GCA_902797395.1 uncultured Spirochaetales bacterium | reverse complement strand
GGAAAACTAAAAGCATCAAGAAAACTGCGCCATAAGGGCAAAAAGAGACATAAAAAGGGTAAAAACGATGATAAAAGAGGCTCTTTTGAAATAGACTTTGGTATTGAGCAAAGACCTGCCGAAGCAGAAAACAGGGAGCAAATCGGTCATTGGGAAGCTGATACCGTTCTTGGCAAGAAAGGCGGAGTTTGCTTCACTACGCTAACAGACAGAAAATCAAGATTTCTCATCTGCAGAAAGACTAAGAAGAAAACGAAAGAAGAGGTTAATAAAGAAATATTGGAAGCATTGAAAAGCGAACCTTGTTTTTCTATAACACCAGATAGAGGCAAGGAGTTTGCAGGCTACAGAGAGCTTAGCAAGAAACTTGGGGTAAAATTTTATTTTCCCCTTCCACATCAGCCTTGGGCAAGAGGAACAAATGAAAATACCAATGGTCTTTTAAGAGAATATTTTCCAAAAGGCGAAGACATAGCAAATTGGACAGGTGAAGAAATAAATAGTAGAATTAAAGAGTTGAATTTGAGGCCTAAAAAGTGCTTAAACTATCGGACGCCTTATGAAGTATATTATGGAGTTCAGTTGCACTTGGCTTGCTAATTCGCCAGAAAATATATCGGAAGATGATTCAACCCAAGCTTGAGGGCAAAGGGGTGGTTCGGGCTTTGGCGAATTTCAGGCTGACCAGAAAGTTCGTTTTGAGGAAGATCTGCAAAAAACTGGTGTATGCGCTTGGCGGGAACATGAAGTTTTTTGGGATAGGCGGCGCTCCATTGGATGCTAAGATTGAGCAATTTATTTTTGAAGCCGGATTTCCGTATGCGCTTGGTTATGGATTGACTGAGACTTCCCCTTTGATTTCGGCTTGCGGTCCGAAGACCGGGCGTCGCATCGGCTGCATAGGCAAGACGGTCGAATCAGATGATGTGATTCTGCTGAATCCGGATCCGAATACCGGCATCGGGGAAATCGCTGTGAAAGGCCCTAATGTGATGAAGGGGTATTACAAGAACGAGGAAGCCACGCGTGAAGCATTCACCGAGGACGGGTATTTCAAAACCGGGGATCTCGGATGTTTTGACAAGGATGGCTGGCTTGGAATAAAAGGGCGGATCAAGACTATGATTCTCGGACCTTCGGGAGAGAACATTTATCCTGAAAACATAGAATCGCTTTTGAACAGTCAGGATTTTGTCGATGAGAGTCTTGTTGTGCCGAGCGGTTCGGGTTTGGTGGCGCTGATAAGACTCAATTTGGAGGAGTTTGCAAAGTCGCTGCCCGGTAGGATTTCGGATATGAATTCGGAAATCCAGAAGTATCTTGCCAAGCTCGTGTCCGGCGTCAACAGCCAGCTTGGGCGCACAAGCAGGATAGGCAGCGCCCGTTTGCAGAAGGATCCTTTCGTCAGGACGCCTACGCAGAAGATCCGCAGGTTTTTGTATTCTGACGGCAAAAGCGTTTTGATGGCGGAAATCGTTCCGACATGCGATGAAAAAGCGTCGGATACCCCAATGGTCCCTTGTCATGACGAAGGCAAGCTCAAACATGCTTGAAAACGGCAAAATATGATGGCCATCACGTTTCCTCTTTTTTCGTTTGGCTATGTCCGAATACATTTATTCTGCTATTCTGCCATATCCAATCGTCGGATATGCGCCACATATGCGCGCTTTGGGTCGCAAAGCCATTTGGATAGGCACGAGGCCTTATCCTGCATTTGGCTTTTCGCCCCAAAGTGCGCCTCTCCAGCATCTCTCCGGCTCTGCGGCTCTGTCCTATCGGTCAAACTTTCGGACATAGCCTTTCGTTTTTGAATAGGGGCAGGTGATTTTCTGCTTCTGAAATTCATAGGAGTTTTCTGGGCGGAATGTTTTTAGGAGCGTGCTCGAGTTTGTAGTTGGTGACAAATCCGCATTTTCTCTCATATGTATTATGGGGCGCATGAAACGGAACTTTCGGATTTTGATGCACCCATTTGAAAAATAGAGGGGGATGTGTGTATAGTATGAAAGGGGATGACAAAGGCGACAAGGCAGCGGTTTCCAGCAATATTGTCATCGACGAGGAATTCAGGCGGAAGTTCGCCGACTATTGCCTCATGGACGACTTGTATATGTCGGTGTTCTTCAAGGATGACACGGCAAGCGCGCAGTGCGTGCTGAGGGTCATCCTGGAGAAGCCCGACTTGCATGTCGAGTCCGTCAGGACGCAGGAGGAGCTGTTCTCCTCCACCGGCAGGCGGGCGGTGCTGGACGTGGTGGCGACCGACGGCGTCGGAACGGTCTACGACATAGAGGTGCAGAGGGCGGACTCCGGCGCGGATCCGCTGAGGGCGAGATATTATTCGAGCCTTCTGGATGCGAGCATGCTGGCCTCTGGAGCTGGTTATGATGAGTTGAGGGAGAAATATGTGATTTTCATAACCGAGTCGGACGTGTTCGGCCGCAGCCTGCCATCCTATTGTTTCAGCAGGACACTGGATGGCGATGGGATGCGCCTTGGCGACGGCGACCACATAATCTATGTCAACGGCGCGTGCCGCGATGGCGGGACTGCGCTCGGCAGGCTCATGCAGGACTTCTTTTGCAGGAGCGCCAGCGGCATGCATTATGACGAATTGAGGAATCGGACGAGAGAGCTTAAAGAATCCGATAAGGGAGGCGATAACATGAGCGATGTGATAAGGGAATTGATAGAAAAGGGCAGGGAGCAGATCCGCGAGGAAGGCCGTGAGGAGGGCATAGAGCAAGGAAAAGCAGAAGTGCAAGCAGGCAATGTAAGGAATATGCTGGCTGATGGCTTGCCTCCTGAGCAGATACGGAAGCTGCTGAGGTTGACCAAAGAGGAATATGATAGGTTTGCAAGCCTTTGAAATAAGCTGCATGTTGCGATGAGGTCTCGTCTGCTTTTCAGTTGCCGTATGTGCAGTGTTTGCAGTTGGGAGTTTCAACAGATACAGGGTCTTTTCATTATTTCCGCAAAACTTTTGATTTTTTCAAGTTTTGCGAATAGAATTTGTTTCGAGGTTTTTTCAAAACTCATTTCAAAATGATGCGAAGCCTATTTTGAACCAGGGCCATTCTTCGAGAAAACCGCAAATACTGTATGTATTAGTGTTTTTTTCTCTTTTTGAGAAAAAACATTTCTCGAAGAATCCGTCGGATTCATGCCCTGGTTCAAAAGAGCGAGCAGCATGAAGGGAGGAGTTTTGAAAAAACCTCTTTCAACAGGTAAAACAGTATGCCTCATATTGTTTGCGTTGCGTATCTGTAAGGAAACTAGCATGATAAGACGAGACTTGTATTTGAACAGGCTGATTGATTATAAGGACAAGGACATCATAAAAATCATCACTGGTGTCAGGCGATGCGGAAAATCCTATTTGCTTTTTGAGATATTTTACAAATACCTTCTTGAAGTTGGAGTTGATGGCAGGCATGTGATCGCCTTGAACTTGGAATCTGGAAAATGCAAGAGCTTGCGAAGCAACGACGAGCTGTACAAGCATATAGGCAATTTGATCAGAGACAAGGAAAAGCATTATGTGTTCATTGATGAGATACAGCTTGTCAGCGGGTTTGAGGAGGTTGTCAATTCTCTGAAGGCCGATTTCAATTGCGATTTGTATATCACTGGTTCGAATTCCAGGTTTCTTTCAAGCGATATAAATACGCGGCTCAGGGGCAGAGGGGTCGAGATCAGGGTACATCCTTTATCATTCAAGGAGTATTATGATTACATGGGCGGTGAAGTGCGAGTCGCTTTTTCCGACTATGTGCGGTACGGAGGTATGCCATATGTTTGCGAGCTCGACAAGGATTACGAGAAAGTGGAATATTTGAAAATGCTTAACGACACAGTGGCTTCTCGTGATGTGATAGAGCGAAATAACATTCGAAATGAAGGTGTATTTGATGCTTTGCTCCAGTTGCTGTCATCGCAGATAGGCAGCTATGTTTCACCGAATAAGATCTCTTCTACTTTCAAGTCGAATGGTTTCAAAAAGACGGACAACGAAACGATTTCAGCATATCTGAGTTTCATTTGCGATGGATTCTTGTTTTATAAGGCGCAGCGATTCGACATGAAAGGCAAGGAATACCTTAAAACTCAAAACAAGTACTATTGTTGTGATTTGGGACTTAGGAATCAGCGGTTGAATTTCAGGCAAATGGAGCTGACGTATATTCTTGAGAATCTTGTTTATCTTGAGCTGCTGCGTCGTGGATTTTCAGTTGATATTGGAAAAAACCAAGATAAGGAAATAGATTTCATCGCTCGTTCGCATCAGGACCTGATCTATATTCAGGTTTCGTTTTCGATAGAAGAGCCTTCTGTCAGGCAGAGGGAGCTTTCAGCCTTCAGAGGCATTGATGATGGCTACAGGAAAATCATCATAACTGCTGATGCGAATCCTCTGACGATATTGGAAAAAGGCTACAGGATGATGAATGTTTATGATTTTCTGCTAGATGAAAACAGCCTTTGAGTACTTATTTGCGATTGTAAACCGCAAAACTTTTGATTTTTTTAAGTTTTGCGGAAAGGTGATATGCGCATATTTTAGAATCGCCTTTTATTTGGAAGCTGTTCGGGTGGGCGCGAATACCTGATATTTCTAAATGATGCGTGTTTTCGGTGGCCTATCGGTATTCCTCCCATGCGTCCTTGTGGAATCTTCTCATGCGTTTCCTTAGTGAGTTCGGGGAAAGTATTTTGGCGTTTTTCCCGAATCTTGCGAAATATGTCATCACTTGCATGGAAGAGCATTCGAAATGAAACAGGTAGCCTTCGGTTTTGAATGGTATCGGGCGGTGAACATAATATCGGTCCCACATCTCCAGGCCGAAGTCGGTGAGCTTGACGACTATCTCGCCATCTTCCGGCGTTATCGGGAATGCCGCGCCGTATTTGATCATCTTATCCAGACAGGATTTTTGCGCATCGCTTATTTCAGCCCGCTCATCCAGGATTTCAATGTGGCTTAATCTGGATAGCCTGTTTGTGGCTATGCCGCTTGTGCCTTCGGCTGAAAGAAGATATTCATGCATTTCCTCTCTTGATGTTTCGAGCGCGTAGGGGCTGACTGTTTTTGAACGCAGCTCGTCTTTTCTGCTGACATATGTTAGGAAAATCTTTTTCTTTTCGCTTATGGCTGCTCTGATGGCTTCGCATTGCTTTTTGAATATTATTGTTTCCTTTTCGCTTATGCTTTTCGCATCGTAGTCCTGCAGCAGGCTTCTGAAATATTCCGATTCGGTTCTGTATCGCAGGAGATTCTCTTCTATTTGCCTTATTGTTCCAATTGTTTGGGTTGTCGGCTTCAGCGCTATGGACGCATTGCAGCTTTCTGTTCTTCCGGTATTTGACGACAGGCTGATTTCACGCAATATTCTGTCTGTTATCTTGTTTGCAAGCTCGTCCGGTATGGTTGCGTTTTTTGAAATCGCTTCGTAGGCTTTTTCTTGTATGCGTTTTTGATTTCTTTTGAATTCGTCATGATGATTCAGTATTATAAGGCTCATCAGCGCATTCAGGTTTGCTCTCCCGTCGCTTTTCACAAGAGAGAATCTCTGCGCATCATTTTCCAATGAGGTTTTCAGGGAATCTGGCACGTTTATTTTGATTTTTTCGTAATACATTTCAACTAAAGTCCATTAAAAGTGGTCGGAATATTTGAATATGAAACTATTATAATCTGATATTTCATTGAAATGCAAGAAATTTAAGATGGTCATTTATTTGGAAGAATTGCCAATTTTATGAAATGGAAATTTTTTCTATTATTATTCCGGAGGTTTTTTCAAAACTAATTTCAAAATGGTGCGAAGACTATTCCGATTCAGGGCGTTCTCTGAAAAAACCGCAAATACTGTATGTATTTGTCGCGTTTTTGAGGGGAATCCATGGGATTTACGCCCTGATTCGGAAGAGCGAGCAGCATGAAGGAAGGAGTTTTGAAAAAACCTCTTCTGAAGCATTTGGAGGTGCGGCATGTTTGAGTTGAAAGGCGAGTATAACACCATAAGGGTTTTTCAGAACAAGGAGTCTTTGGAGGATTCGTGTCTGGAGCAATTGCAAACGCTGGCGGATCAGAAGTTCACAGAGGGCGAGGATATTGCTATCATGCCTGATTGTCATGCCGGGGCCGGTTGCGTGATAGGGACGACAATGACGCTTAAAAATCGCAGGGTTTGTCCGAATCTGGTTGGTGTCGATATAAATTGCGGCGTGAGGGTCGTGGAATTGCCTCGGGATCTGAGGAAGGAGAATGTGGATTTCGAGCGTCTCGATGCTTTCATAAGCGCGAAAGTTCCCATAGGCCATAATGTCAATTATGAATGCTACCCCGGAATCGACAAGATGCTCGGCGGATTGACTTGCGCTAGAAGCATTCCGGTTCGCGACAGGCAGATACGCAATGCGATTCCTTCTTTGGGCGGTGGAAATCACTTCATAGAAATGGATGAGGATGAGGACGGCAGGTTGTATTTCGCCATACATACTGGAAGCAGGAATCTGGGTCTTCAGGTGGCGCAGCATCATCAGGATTTGGCGGACAAATATTGCAATCATGACTACAGCGCATATCTTGAACAGGCGAATGTAATCATATCGGAATACAAGGCGCAGGGCAGAAGATCCGAGATACAAGGCGTCCTCGGCAAGTTGAAAAAGCAATTCAAGGAATCCAGAAACATGGTTCCGCGCGATCTGGCATATTTGGAGGGTGATGCATTTGACGATTATATTAATGACATGCGGATATGTGCGGCTTTTGCCAAGGCAAATAGGCTGGAACTGGCTTCAAGGCTTTACGGATTGCTCAGAAAAAGCGTTGATGTTGAGATTGCAAAGGATTTCAATTCCTTGGAGACTTGGGAGACGGTTCATAATTACATAGATACCGAAAGCATGATATTGCGCAAGGGAGCGGTGAGCGCGAGAGAGGGCGAGAAGATTCTCATACCGATAAACATGCGAGATGGCTCTTTGATTTGCGCGGGCAGGGGGAATGCCGAATACAACTTTTCCGCGCCTCATGGGGCGGGGCGGATAATGAGCCGAACCGAATCCAGGGAAAGGATAAGCCTTGATGATTTCAAAAGCTCAATGGATGGCATATGGTCATCTTGCGTAGATGACAAGAGAATTGATGAGTCGCCTATGGCCTATAAGTCCATAGATATGATCCTGCCGCACATCAGCAGCGCGGTTGATATTGTCAGAAGGTTGAAACCTGTATACAATTTCAAAGGGTTGTGATGTTTTTAGAAGAGCCCTTTAGGAGTGCCCTTTTGATGTTGTGTCTTCATATGATACATGTGTTGGCGTATAATATGATTTGAAAGACATGTAATATGCAAGAAGTTTGAGGGCATGTTGGATGGAGGGCGCGAATGGATGATTTTCGTCTTGATATCAATTGGAACGATAAGAAAACCTTGGTTGATGTGGCGATTCCGGAAGGGGTCGAGGCAATAGGAACGCATGGTCTCTGCTGGTGCGCGGCTTTGAAAACGGTCAGATTTCCCAAATCATTGGAGCGGCTGGAAGGCGGCGGGGATGTGTTTTATCATTGCTATGCGCTTGAAGATATTGTTGTGGATCCCGAAAACAAATGGTTTTTCTTTCAGGACGGCGCGCTTTATAGGAGACTGTTTGACAAGAACGGCTGTCAGATCGGAACCGAATTGAGTTTTGCCACACAGCCTCGCGCTTTGAAAGGAAAATCGTTTGGGATTCCCGATTTTGCGACTGAAATCGGAGACAGCGCTTTTGAGGCGAGCGTGTTCTTCGAATCAATTAGGATTCCTGGTTCTGTTGTCAGGATTGGCACAGAAGCGTTTTGCAACTGTCAGAAGATCGCTTCGCTGGTTCTTCCCCGGTCCTTGATCGAGATAGGGTCGAGGGCATTCAGGAATTGCAGGTGTCTGGAATCGCTTGAGATGCCTGATAGCGTGCAGCGCATAGGAGAGGGCGCTCTTTTGGATTGCAAGAACCTGAAGCATCTCAGGATTCATCGCAGATTCAGAGGAAGGTTTGTGATTTCAAGCAAATGTGAAGTCGAATGGCATATATAAGGGGGAGGTTTTTTCAAAACTTCTTCCGTCACGCTGCTCGCTCTTTTGAACCATGGCATAAATCTGACGGATTCTTCTCAAAAACCCCAAATACATACAGTATTTGCGTTTTTTCGAAGAATGCCCTGATTCAAAATAGGTTTCGCATCATTTTGAAATGAGTTTTGAAAAAACCTCAAGGGGAATTTTATGACTGAAGAGGAAGCTTCGGCTTTTAACGACATGGTAACAGATATCGATGATTGGGCATTGTTTTTGTCTAATCCGTTTTTGTATCATTCGAGGGCGATATTGGAAAGCAAGGCATCAGCAGGACTCAAACGGGAATTCTACAACATTTTTCTTGAGCAAATGGAGTATGATGCTTTGAAGGAGAAACTCGTTTTGCTTTTTCTTAAATGGCCTTCTGTTTGCAAGATAGCCAAGGATTGCTATGAGGCTGAGCGGCCGGAATCGTTTCCTGATAAACTCGTGATGCTTGGCAAAGGCGCTGGCTTGAGCGATGGGGAGATTGCGGCTCTCGACGAATTTGTGGAATTGTGCGGTTCGGGTTTGCGGCAGTCGGGTATGGAAGTTTCAAAGGTGATTGCCGGTATTTTTGAAAAAAGGGATAGGCTTGGCAAGCCTGACCCTGAAGGCTTTGATCTGATAGGAAGGATCTATGAGGCCATATCCGGTCGTGATAGGCTGGTTCTTGATGGGAAAATTCATTTTTATGACGCTCCTGAGCTTCCGTGCGAGGAAATGTTCGCCACTAGAGTCAATCCTGATGTTGATGCATGGTATGAGGTTGTTTATGATGACGGCATATATGCTGAGGTTTATGACCGTGAATTTGATAGTCATGAAAGCATGGATTACATGTTTGAGGATACGGAAGGGTACGGAAAGGCATTCAGCAGAATTGCCGGAGGAATCAGCCCATACAATAGCGACTGGACGCAAAACGGTCTTCGCATTATAGACTTGTCCGGAAAGCATGCTTTGAAGGGGCTTATGAGCGCCTTGTGTTTGCTGCGGGGCATTTATTATTCCAATGCTTATCAGGCCGGAAGAAAATTCGGAGGAATCGACAGCGTAAAAGTCGTTGTCTTCAATTCGGATTTTGATGAGGTTTTCAAGTTCGATGGGCGTCCTATTCATGCTTGCGTTTCGTTATCGTGGATGTTCGAATATATTTTCTATGATAAGTTCATGTTGAAGAAGTTCATCCCTTGCGAGATGTATTCGGATGCCAGGCTGCCGAATGACATTCGGACGCCTGCTGATTATTTGAAGCGAGTCGATATGATTTATTCCGGCTCGTTTGATTTTCTCAAAAGGAACAGAAGCGAGCTGGATTCTTTGTTTCCCGGATTGTGTGACATGCTGGACGGCAAAATCGGCATTGGAAGCGATTATTGGTTTGACGGATTTGATTTTGAGAAGGATCTGGAGCCGCCGAGTTATTCCGAGGACAAGAGCAGGTTTTCCAGATTCGACGAGTGTGCTAAAATACTTAATCATCTGACGGACGAGTATAGGGCCGCAGAACGTGTGAAAAGCTGATTGGCAGGAAGGGGCTTTGTGGCAGGAGACGCGGCGGCGGCGCGCGTTTCGAGTCGGAAGATTCGATTCGGCGCAAGGCTCTGCATTTTGCATTGGGGAGGAGTTTGATATGGCTGAATTGTTATACAAGACATCGGATTTCGCTTTGAAGATGGATGATGTCATGGCTGTGAGGGTGCATCATGATGAGAGAACAGGCAAGTGGGGCTTGGAGGTTTATGCGGACAGGCCATATCCCGTATTCATAGCATGCAAGGACAAGGATGAGGCGTATGCCCACTTTGAATCGATTTCCAGCCTGATGGAATCCGAATATTGATCCAGGGGAAGAGGTTTTTTCAAAACTCCTCCTTTCATGCTGCTTGCTCTTTCGAACCAGAGCATAAATCCAACGGATTCTTCTTGAAAACTCGCATATGCATACAGTATTCGCGGTTTTTTCGAAGAATGCTCTGATTCAAAATAGACTTCGCATCATTTTGAAATGAGTTTTGAAAAAACCTCGGAAATCTGCATGATGCTACCCTATATCGTCATATGACAGACGTCATGTCGCATAATAGATTGCAAGAAAGATTAGGGCCTGTCGCATTGATCAGGCTTGCGTTGCAAGGAGTGCGATATGATATTTGTTGATTCGGCGTATTATGAAAACAAGGAATACGGAGCTGGTTTTTATAATTTCAACAGGGATGTGCCATGGCCTTATTCGCTTGGATTGTTTCCCCTGCATTTGGAATTCGATGATATAACTTTTTTGTACGGTGAAAATGCGTCTGGAAAAACAACTTTGCTTGATTTGCTCTCAGACAAGCTGAAAAGCAAGAGGGAGTTCAGCGGCGATTTCTTTGCGGATACATATTATTGCGGTCCTGAAGTAACTGTGAATCCGCATGACGATTGCGTAAGCGAAATGAGGATTGATAAAGTATTCGAGACATTTGCATGTTCGACTATAAAAAGCAACGATGTGTTCGGTCGGATTTCCGAACGAGCGGAAAAGAACAGGATTGCGGAAAAGGACATAAGGGATGTGAGGGATAAGAAAAGAGAGCTTAAGTATAAGAAAACACCTAGGCGAATATGCAGCGAGGATGATTGGGATAGATTCATGTTCATATATGATTCCCATAAGATGACGTATCGGAAATTTTGCGATACTTATGCGAAGCGCAAGCAGGCGATGCAATCCAATGGTGAGACCGCGCTGTCATACTTCGCTGAGAAATTTTCAAAAGGCGGTCTGTTTTTGCTTGATGAACCGGAAAATTGCTTGTCGATTTCCTTTCAATTGGAGCTTTTGGAAATGATAGAGGGCAAGGCTTCCGAGGATTGCCAATTCATCATAGCTTCTCATTCGCCTGTTTTGCTTAGCTGCCATGGTGCGACAATATATAATTTGGAATCTGACAGCGTTAGGAAAATGCACTTTGCAGAGCTGCGCAATATGCAGATATTATACAGGCTTTTCAAGGCATACGGGGATTACTTTGAAAAGGAAATTGACAAATAGGAGCAAGAGCGAAAATGACGGAAGAGAGGAAGAAGTCGCTTGGAAAATACATTTCATTGATATTGAGGCATAAGCCGGAGACAATAGGGATCACGCTTGATGAACATGGGTGGGCTAGTGTCAAGGAGCTTTTGGATGGCATCAGCAGAACACGCAGCATAACCTTCGAGGAGCTTGATGAAATCGTGCGCACGAATGACAAGCGGCGTTATTCGTTCAATGATGACAAGACGAAGATAAGGGCTAATCAGGGCCATTCGGTAAATGTGGATGTGGAGTTGAAAGAGCTTTCTCCACCTGATTTCCTTTACCATGGAACTGCATCGAAATCCGTCGCGTCGATTTTCAAACAAGGCCTCTTGCCGGGATCAAGGCTTTATGTTCATTTGTCACCAGATAAGGAGACTGCGCTGAAAGTGGGTGCGCGTCATGGCAAGCCCGTTGTTTTTCTGGTTGATTCAAGGCGAATGAGCGCTGATGGCATTCCTTTTTTCAAGTCGGAAAACGGCGTTTGGCTGACGAAGTTCGTGCCAGTGGAATACTTGAGGTGTTTGTGAGTTGGAGGTCGCCCTGGAATTCTTTTCTTCGCGCTGCTTGCCCTTTCGAATCATTATGCGGTTCTTGCAAATGCGGCAATACATAAAGTATTGCCGATTTCCTCGAACGGCATCCTGATCTGAAATCGCTTCGCATCGCTTTGAGAATAATTCCAGGGCGACCTCCGGGGGAAAGAAAAGAGAAGGGGCGGTGCAGCTGATAGTTTTTCTGCGCCGCCTTGTCTCTTGAATCGCCATGCGGCTTTTATGATGGCACTTGTGAAAACCTGTTGTTTGGATGGCGCAGGTTTGCAATGGGGATTGTTTGCTAGCTTTCGGGGAATGCGAGGTGGTGCATGTTGTCTATCGCGCCTTTCCATTCGTTGACAAGCCATTCAGGTTCGATTGGCCTTGCTTCGGCTCCCAGCGACAGCAGCCATGTCATGATGCGTTCCCATTGGGCTGAGGTGAATTCGAGAATAGTGCAATTGCGTTCCTCATCTTCGGTTACGATTTGGTCATCAGCGTATGTTGATTCTTGGACAAGGGTTCTGGCCGATCCATAGAATTCCAGTTTGAATTTCTCAAGTTCAGGAGTATAAAACGCTCCGAATCTGCTCCCGCCGAGTCTGTTTTCGTATTTGCAGTCTTTCGGGAGCTCAAATGCTTCATCGGTAATCCTTATGTTTTTGATTCTTTGGAAAAGAAAAGTCCTGCAATCGTTCTTGCTTGGGTCGAACCCCCAGACGAATATGCTTCCCTGATCGAATACAAGCTGGTATGGATGTATTATACGGCGTCTGTATTCATCGTCTTTCCTGCCCTTATAATCGAATTCCAGCACATTGTTTTCTTTCATTGCTTCGATGACCGCATTCCATATCGTTCGATTCACTTGGGCTTTCTGTCGTGGCGCTATGGCGAAACGATCGAGCAGGTTTGATGATTTGCTGTCATCAGGGTGCAATATCGTTATTATGGTTTGTGACAGGTTTTCATATATTGGCGTGCCTTTCCAACATTCCAGAAGCATCTTGGCTCCGAGCAGGGATTCGCAGTCGGCATCGTTTATTCCTGCAAATGGAAGCTGATAATCCTCGTAGTAATAATAGCCGTTTTTGGAAGTGTCAAACTTTACCGGAGCTTGGAGCGTGAGCTTTAAAACATCCAAATCCCTGTATGTCGTAGCCAATGACATTTCGTTTGCTTTGGAAAAATCCGTGCAATTGGGATATTTTCCGTTTTTTATCATGTTGTGTATTTTCAGCACTCGCCTTAGAAGCGGATTGTTGATGTTTTTGTTGTTTGGCTTTTTCATAAAATACCTCTAGCATCATATGATAGGGGCATGGCAACTGAATGTCAATCGGATTTGAGATTCCAAGAAGCGCGCTTAATATGAAAAGCAATTTGAAAAGAATATGTTCTTTCATTATTATCGTATCAATGATAATGATATTGTGAGAGAGGGTGCTCGGTGATAAGCAAGAAAGAAAAAAATGTGACTATTATTTTGATGGTCGTGATTGGCGCATGCATGCATTTTGTTTTGGAGATGTTTCCTTCGGGACCGGTTACGGTAGCGCTTGGGAGCATATTCCCTGCGAACGAGACCTGCTGGGAGCACATGAAGATGATTTGGTATCCATTCCTTGCGGCCGGAATAGTCCAGGGTCATAGGGAAAAGAACCGAGCCTATTTGGCCGCATTTGTTGTGTGCGGTATTATGGCCATGCTTGTGCAACTGGGCGCATTTTCCGTTTACCAGTCGTATTTCGGATTTTCCATTTTGCTTCTGGATATCATCATCTATGTTTCTACGATGGTTGCTTTGGCTGTCATGGCGTTTGATTTTGCGCAAAAAGGCTGGTCGAGGAGATTCTTTTCGGCTTGGATTGCGCTTGCAGCGATCGTAACCGCAGCAATCATATGCTTGACATATTATCCTGGCGGCGGGTATGTTTTCATGGATAATGAAGGGCTCCGGGAAGTTTTTTGCAAATAAGGGCACTTCTAAAAACCTCCCATTTTTCCGCCTTTTGTGATATAATGGTCGCATGAACAACCTTTTCGCCGAAGAATACCATCTGAACTTCCTATCAGGGCTCGGGGACAACCTCGAAAGGCTCGACAAGTCGATGGACTGGGGCGTCTTCGCTCCGAAGCTGGAGGTCTCGCTGGCGAGGTCCGGCGGCTCGAGGGGCGGCGGGCCGCCGTTCGACGCCCTGAAGATGTTCAAGGCCCTGATAGTGCAGAAGTGCTTCAACCTCAGCGACGAGGCGCTGGAGTTCCGCCTGAACGACTCGCTGTCGTTCATGCGCTTCACCGGCTTCGAGTTCGGCGGCAAGATGCCGGACGCCAGGACGATCTGGAAGTTCAAGGAGGAGCTCTCCCGCTCCGGCGCGATGGGCAGGCTGTTCTCGCTCTTCCTTTCGCTCCTCGAGAAGGCGGGCCTCGTGGCGCACAAGGGCTGCATAGCGGACGCCACGTTCGCCGAGGCGCCCAGGTCGAGGAGCACGCGCGAGGAGAACGCCGGGCTCAAGGCCGACAGGATCCCTGAGGGGTGGAGCGGGAGCAAGCTCAGGCGCAAGGACAGGGACGCCAAGTGGACGAAGAAGCGGAACGGGGCGCGCTACGGCTGCAAGAACCACGTCAAGGCGGACAAGGGCTCCAAGCTGGTGCTCTCCTGCGCCACGACGCCCGCCAACGTCCACGACAGCGAGATGATAGGCCTCCTGGTGTCCGAGGGCGACAGGGCCGTCTGGGCCGACGCCGGATACGTGGGGGCGGAGAAGGGCATGCCGGCCGGAACCGAGAAGATCATATGCGAGAAGGGCCTCAGGGGCAGGCCGCTGACGGAGGAGCAGAGGGAGCCGAACAGGAGGAAGTCCAAGGTAAGGTGCCGCATCGAGCACGTCTTCGGCCGTTTCATGACCGCGATGTCCGGCTGCATGAGGATCAGGACGATCGGCATCGCCAGGGCGCGCTTCGGCATCGCCCTCTCCAACCTCCCCTGCAACATGCTCAGGGCGGAGTTCCTGACGAGAGGCCGCATGCCCGTTTGCGGCATCACTGCGCCCTGATCCGGGCAACCGGCCGGATTTCCGCCCGAAAAGGGTTGGAAAGCCGGCCGAAAACGGCCGTTTCGGGCTGTTTCAAGCACGATTTCCGCTCGTCTAAAGCCTCGAAAGGCGAAGGTTACGATTTCGAGGTATGAATCTGCGGTAAATAGAAGTGCCCTTAAGATTTGGATTTGCATATAATGAAAACAGGGGAGTGAATATGAGAAAAGCAATTGTTCTTGTTTTGAGCATGCTATCGTTCAATGTTTATTCAGCTGGTAAGAATCCGCCGCCCAAGATGTTTTCCGACATGCAGCCCAAGGGGTTTTCTTATTGCATTTCATATTCGGATGTCAATAACAGCAATAAATTTCTGGAACTTTACATCAATCCTGCTAATGCTACTGAAATCATGTTGCATGGAGCTGTTTTTGACAATGGCGACAAGATCAATAAGATGCGTAGAATACGATTGGGGGAACTTGAAATCAGCTGCATTGATAAGGACGGCAATGCATGTCGGCTGCCTGTTGCGTCAGATCAGTCATCATGGAAATTCGAACATCCGGATTTGGTTCTGATGTTGCTTAACAATAGCGATTTGAACATGGTGGTTGCCAACGATTCCGATGAGTATGTTTTCAAGCTGGAATCCAAGCAAATAAACGAACTGCTAGCGAGTCGATCTAGTCTCGCAAAATAACCAAAACAATTTGTTCCATGTTTTTGAACTGTAGCCTTAAGTGATTCTAGCGGATGTGTTATAAGCGCGATAGGGGGTGGGGGCAATGCGAGAAGCCAAATACGATTCTTTTTATCATGATAGGACATCGAATAATTTGCCTGTTGATGTTCTAAGAGGGGTTTATGTGGCGGATAGGGAGCTTGTGGGGTATAGGAATCACATGTTCTGCCCTGATTGCCGCAAAGCAGAATTGCACTATGTCGGAGAAGGCTATAGAAATGGTTTTCTTAGGGCCAATCCAAGTTCCAAGCATTCCGAGTCATGCCCGTATGCTTACGAAGTCGCTAGCAGTAGGATTGTTGCCGAGTATGTTAAGCGGATTAGCTGTTCAGATAGACTTGAGCGTACGCTCAATGCGGCTTTGAATAAAACAAGAGACATGATCGATTGCACATCTTTTGGGCTTTCTGATGTTAGGTTTGAGCTTGCTCAAAAGGTTGAAAAGAATACGCATGTCGAAACCAAAAAATATTATGGCATGCCTTTTAAGAGCCTTGAGGCGAATTTCGATGAAAGCGATTTCGGACATCCGTATCTATTTTATGGGAAAACCATGTTTGATATCTACGTAGGAGATTCTTATAAGTTTTTTAATTTTTTTCTAAAGATTAATGATAGAAATAAAATCGTGACATTCTCAAATCAGGATGTCATCTCTCATAAAAACGTCTTCATTGATAAGGACAAAATTTATCGTGTTGCTATGTGGGGCAAATTAGTCAAGTATGCAACGCATTCAAAAGAGCGCTATAGAATTGTTTCGGTCTTCGATAAAGGTGCGAATCGTTTGCCTGATAGCAATTTTATAAAAATTGAAGAGCTGAAAGGCGATTGCAGCATTTAGCAAGCACTTTGTTGAGATATATTTTTATCAATACCAAGTCTCATTAATTTGATTTTTGTCCCAAATCGTTCTAAAATGTGATTAGTTGAAATATGAAAAAGAAAAACATTATTAATTTGATAAAATACCACATTGAAGGCAACAATCTGGCTTTCAGTGATGAAGCGTTTGAGATAGCGAGAGATTTTAATAATAATGGGAATCACCAGTTGGCGGAATATATACAAGCGCTCCTATCAGGAACCAATACATTCATGCCTCAGAAGCTCAATGGGAATTCAGATTATTTCAGGAAAATAGAATACGCCAATTCGTCTCTGCCCCTTCCGACTCCAATTGCAAATGATATAAAAGGCATTTCCAATGCCATTGAGCAGCGTTCTGGAGTAAATAAGTTCTTGTTTTCCGGAAGCCCTGGGACTGGCAAAACCGAAACGGCAAAGCAACTTGGCAGAATATTGAGCAGAGAGCTGTATGCTGTAGATTTCAATAGCATAATAGATAGCAAATTGGGTCAAACTGCTAAGAATATTAATGATGTTTTCAATGAAATAAACAATTTGGATTATCCGGATCAGATTATCATTCTGTTTGATGAAATTGATGCGATTGCAATGGACAGGATCAGCAATCACGACTTGCGCGAGATGGGCAGGGCAACAACGGCGGTCTTGAAAGGTCTCGACGAATTGAACGACAGCGTGGTTTTTATTGCCACAACGAACTTGCTTGATACTTTTGACAAGGCGCTTTTGAGAAGATTCGATAAGGTTATTGATTTCAACAAATATACGCAAAAAGACCTTTTGGAGGTTGCTAAGGCAATATATAACGATTTTAAAATTAAGTTCAGGAATATAAAAGACAATGAAAAGCTGTTTGAAAAAATAATTTTGACGATGAAGCCTATTCCGTATCCGGGTGATTTGAAGAACATAATAAAAACATCAATCGCTTTCAGCAATTTGAATGAAGACTATGATTATCTAAGACGGTTGTTCGAATGCATTAATCCTGATATAGGCAAGAATTATAAAATGATGTCCGACATGGGTTTTACTCTCAGGGATATTGAGATTATCACCGGGGTTTCAAAAAGCCAGGTTTCAAGGGAAATCCAAAAAGCATGACGAAATTTACGAACAACTTGATATGTTTGAGGGGCAATCTCAGCCATAGGAAGCGCATGTCCGGGCAGGGGATGTCCAATATTCCGAACGGGGCGTTCCTTGATGTCGGCAGGATCTCAAAGCTGCATGGCGAGCTGGCGGTCATTTTGAAGCATTGGCAAGAAAACAATCCCTTGGGGTTCAAGCCTTTGATTGATGTCCATTATACGAAAATCGTATCGAAGTCGAACAGGATATCAAATATTTTTGATTATGGTAAAATTTCTTCAAACGACGCGGTTAGGGGCGCGAGGTTTAATTCACCTGCAGATCCTAAGCATATCATAACATATTGCCTTGACGAGGATTGCGTTAAAACCGCGCTGGAAAAAATTGAGAATTGCAAAAACATTATCAGTCAAAAATATAATGGAAGGGTCGGTTGCAATGATATAAATGAGTTGTCAAAGGGCAGTTCGAGGTTCAATTCGTTCAGCAAAAGCGCTTTTGCTGAAATTGTCAAGGATTTGTTTTATATTGAAAAATTTGAATTGCCGAATACTGGCATGCCGGATACGATAAATAAGCAAAAATTAGTTTCTATATATGATACAGGCATCTCGTACGATGAACTATGCAAAAAAATCGATTTTAAAAGCGAAGCAATAGCCAGATTCGATGATTTGACATTCCTGCTGACTCCGGACCAGTATAGCAAATTAGTCAAAAAGGCAAGGTTCTTAATATCGATGGATGTCGAAGACCTCAATAAATATGAAAACGACAGAAGCCCTATAAGGCTTTCTGGAGGTTCGATGGCAATTCCCGAGCCTCAAAACGAGCCGATCATCGGCGTTATTGATACCCAATTCTCAAATGATGTTTATTTTAGTGATTGGGTGAAGTATGAGAATCGTTTAGATGAAGCAATGATGGATGATGGTGATAGCTATAAGGACTATAGGCATGGGACAATCGTTTCCTCTTTGATAGTCGACGGGGCTTCATTGAATCCGGAATTTGACGATGGGTGCGGAAGGTTCAGGGTCAGACATTTCGGTGTTGCGAAGGAGGGCGTAAACAGCTCATTGAGCATTATAAAAGAAATAAGGCAAATCGTGCTTTCCAACAAAGATATAAAGGTTTGGAATCTGTCCTTGGGCAGTGAGGCAGAAATAGAATTGAATAAAATTTCCCCGGAAGCAGCCGTTTTGGATGAATTGCAATTTGAAAACGATGTGATTTTTGTTGTCTCCGGGACGAACAACAGTGATAATGGAAAAGAATACCCTCGCATAGGTTCTCCTGCCGATTCCCTGAATTCTGTTGTGGTCAATTCGGCGGCATTCGATGGCAAGCCCGCCAAATATTCCAGAAAGGGTCCTGTCCTGTGTTTCTTCCACAAGCCTGATGTTTCCGCATATGGCGGGGATAGCTTTGATGGCATTAAGGTTTGTTGTCCTGGAAATTCTTTTGAAAAAGTAAGAGGGACATCCTTTGCCGCCCCTTGGATAACAAGGAAATTGGCATATCTCATTTACATAATGAAGCTTCCGCGAGAGGTTGCCAAAGCCTTGATTATAGATTCTGCAGCGAATTGGAAGTTCAATGAGCAAAACAGGGATTTGCTAGGTTTCGGGCTTGTTCCCGTGAGAATCGATGAGGTTTTGAAGTCAAGGGAAGATGAAATAAGATTTTTCATTTATGGAGAAGCGAAGGATTATGATACGTATGCGTATAATATACCGATTCCAAAATCCAAGGGAAAATATCCTTTCGCAAGCAGGTCGACTTTTTGCTATTTCCCAAAATGCTCTAGAAAGCAAGGGGTTGACTATACCGACACGGAGTTGAGCTTTCATTTTGGCAGGCTTGGCGATGACGATAAAATAAAGCCGATCAGCGGCGACAGGCAAGGTGTTGATAAAGTCAGAGAAGATGACGCAAGGGACTTGTATCGCAAGTGGGACAATGTCAAATTCACTTGTGAGAAGGCAAGCAGGAGCGCTCCTAAGAAGGCTTACGGCAACCGGGAATGGGGGATTAGCGTAAAAGTGAATGAAAGGCTTGGAAAGGGTTCTGGTCAGGGCATTCATTTTGGCGCCGTCATCACCTTGAAAGAAGTCAGCGGCAAGAACAGATATGATGAATTTATCCGCCTTTGTCGCGCAGAACATAATTGGGATGTTCAGGTCTGCGACATCGACAGCATGCTTGAAAATTATGTTTTGGCAGAGGAAGAAGTCGAGTTTGAAAGCTGAGGCCATACGAAACCGGCAGGTGCATTGAAATGAAAAATTGTGCAATAGAAAATCCAACGCATGACTTGCTTCCAGAGGAGAAGGCTCGGAAGAAGATCGATGCTATGCTCGAAGATGCAGGTTGGAGCGTTGTTGGAAGAGATGGTTTTACAAATTCCATAAACGCTTTGGCGGTTAGGGAAAATCTTCTGAATGGCAATTTGGAAGCTGATTATGTTCTATACCTTGATGGCAAGGCAATCGGAGTGATTGAGGCGAAAAGGAGCGAAAGCAAATTAGGCGCTGATGTTGCAACCCAAGCCGAGAACTATTCGAAAAACCTTCCTGAATGGGTGCAGTATTGGGCGAAACCTTTGCCTTTTATCTTCTTGTCCAATGGTAATGATTTGCTCTTCAAGGATTTGAGTGGTGATGAAGAATACTCACGATTGAAGAAAATGCTCACACCGAAGGAAATTGTCAACAGAAGCAACGGAGTTGTTTGTTCCGAGTATGCGAAGCTTCCGTCTCTGCCGCCAGTTGGTCCGAAAGGCTTGAGGGAGTGCCAGTTCGAGGCAATCAGCAACCTTGAGTTGTCTTTCAAGCAAGGCAAGAAAAGGGCGTTGGTTGTTTTGGCTACAGGGGCTGGGAAAACATTTACGGCTTGCACGGCTTGCTACAGGCTTCTTAATTATACTTCTGCAAAAAGAGTGTTGTTCCTTGTTGATAGGAATAATCTTGGAAAGCAAGCGGAGAACGAATTCGAGACTTATCGGCTGACGGAGTCGGGGAATAGGTTTTCGGATGATTATGTGGTTCTGAGACTGACAGATGCGAATGCTCTAGGCAGGGAAGCGTGGTCATTTCAACGATTCAAAGGCTTTTTGCCGCATTAACCGGGCAAAGGATTTCTAATCTGGATGACAACGAGGAAGGTGATGAAGAGCATGAATCGGCAAAAATATCACCCATACCAGCAAACTCCATTTTACCGAAAGACTTCTTTGATGTGATTGTGATAGACGAGTGCCATCGTTCTATTTATGGTGACTGGAACACCGTTTTCGAATATTTCGATAGTGCCAAGATCATTGGACTTACAGCAACACCGACACCGGAAAGCCTTGATTTTTTTGATGATAATCGGGTTGTGAATTACACTTTGGAAAAGTCAGTTGCAGATGGCGTCAACGTTCCGCCTCGTGTTTTCAGAATTAAAACTAAAATTACAGAGCAAGGAGGGGCCATAAAAAGCGGAGAAGAAATTCAAAGAGTTTCGAATCTTACCAACAGGGCCCAAACAAAGAAACTCTCTGAGGAAAAGGAATACGGAAAAGAGGAATTGGATAGGAGCATTGTAGTGCCGTCGCAAATAGAGACGGTTGTTCGCGTTTATAAGGATGCGATATACACCACGCTTTATCCGGAACGCAAAAGAGAATGGAATATGGTTCCTAAGACACTCTTTTTTGCTAAGAATGAAAGACATGCTGATAATATTCTCGAAGCGGTAAAAAAAGTATTTGCCAGCGAGTTTCCAAACGGCACCGTTCCTGATGGCTTTGTTCAAAAGATCACTTGCACGCAAAATGATACGAATTCTCTTATCAGAGAGTTCAGAAACTCTAAGGATTTCAGAATAGCAATAACTGTTACTCTGGTGGCGACAGGAACGGATGTGAAACCACTGGAGATTCTTGTTTTCATGAGAGACGTAGAATCGCCGGTGCTTTATACCCAGATGAAGGGCAGGGGATGCAGAACGATAAATGATGATGTCTTGCGAAATGTTACATCAAATGCGGTTTCAAAGGATTTTTATTATTTGATTGATGCTGTTGGAGTTACGGAGCATGAAAAATCAATGCCATCAATTGCATATGATAGAGGAAAGGTCAGACGAGTATTGTCATTGAAAGATTTGATGGAGCATCTTGCACACGGAGAGGTATCAGATGAGAATTTGAACCTATTCATGGGGTATTTGTCTAATATAAGTAAAAAAGCTGATAACGATGATATTTTGGATTTGAATGATTTGCTTGATCCCAAAACACTAAGGGAGATTATTATCAATCTCTCCAGCGCTCTTGGCGGCGATGGCAAAGTCCTGCCCGAATACACTGATATCAACGAACCGAATACGGAACGCAAATTGCTCGTTTCGGATATTGTCGATGATGTGAAGGCGCGAACGAAGCTTTTGGAAATCAATGCTGGTTTTTTGACAAAGGCTTATGCACAGTCGGATGAAGTTGTTTATTCAGGGTTTTCAAAAGAGCAATCGAAGGAATATGTGGAGCTGTTCGAGGGTTATATAACCAAAAACAAGGATGAGATAGAGGCGCTAAGGATCCTGCATGACAGTCGAAATACCGTCATTACATATTCTATGCTCAAGGAGCTGGAGAAAAAGCTTCTGGCATTCAACAACAATTTGAAGGCGGATTTTTTGTGGGGGTGCTACGAAACCCTTGACGGGGAAGAGGGAAGAGTGAAACCGTTGAAAGGCGAAAGCGAACGAGAATGTCTGACGAATTTGATCCAGCTTGTTCGCTATGGCTACAAGCATATCGCAGAATTGGTTTCGCTTAAAAGAAAGTTCGGTTCGTATTTCGAGCTGTATTGCGGTCAGAAGCAGAAAGGTTTCACGAAAAATGAAATCGAGACGATTCGTCAAATCGCGGAATACATAGTTCAAAACGGCTGCTTCGATGGCAAAGAGAAACTGTACGATTATAAACGCGATTTGTTTTTCAGGGCTATTGGAATATTCACAAAAGACAGGCTTGATGCGGAACTTCATACCATATCGGAATACATATTTTACGGAAAGGCGGCTTGATTTATGGCAAATAAGAGTAGTGTTATGCAGGTTAATACATCTGAAAATTTGGCAAAAAAGGTTTGGAAAATGGCGGATATTTTAGCCGCCAGCGGAGTGGCATATACCGATTATATCACTCAACTTACCTATTTGCTGTTTCTCAAAATGGATAGCGAAAAGGAATCTTATGGACTTGGAAGCGCTATACCGGAAGGTTCAAAGTGGAAGGATATTATTTGTCTGCAAGGTCCTGATCAATTGCAAAAGTATGAGAAAGTTCTAGATGATTTAAGAAAAAAGGATGGACTTGTTGGCACAATATTCACAGATGCTCAGAACAAAATTTCAAAGCCTGCTTCTCTTGCAAAGCTTATCGAAATGATTGACAATGAAAATTGGTTTGGTCTGGAAGGTGATTTGAAAGGTGCGATTTACGAAAGCATTTTGGAGAAAAACGGCCAAGACAAGAAATCCGGAGCAGGTCAATATTTTACGCCGAGGGCATTGATTGGCGCGATGGTGGATTGCATCCAGCCGCTTATAACCGAAACGGTTGCGGATCCTGCTTGCGGGACTGGCGGATTTTTGCTTGCTGCATATGATTACATGCGAAAGCAAAGCCAATCTCAGGATAAGATAGATTTCCTGCAAACAAAAGCTTTGAGCGGTGCGGACATTACGCCGCTTGTGGTGACGCTTTGCTCAATGAATCTGTACCTTCATGATATTGGTTCCGAAACAACGCCTATACAATGCAGGGACAGCCTTGAAAGCGAACCCGAAAAGCTCGTAGATGTGGTTTTGGCAAATCCGCCCTTCGGAGCCCGACCTGCAGGCAGCGGAGACATCTCATCCATGCGTGATGATTTGTTTGTCAGCACGAACAACAACCAGTTGAATTTTTTGCAGCATATCATGGTCATGCTGAAAGATGGCGGAAGGGCAGGGGTTGTTTTGCCGGATAATGTTCTTTTCGAAGACAAAGCCGGCGAGGTGTTGCGAAAAAAACTTTTGAAAGATTTTAATCTGCATACTATTCTTCGCCTGCCGACAGGGATTTTTTATGCAGGTGGAGTAAAAGCGAATGTTCTTTTCTTTGAAAAATCAGGACAAACGAAAGGGGTATGGTATTACGATTACAGGACGGGCATTAGGCATACTCTTGTGGAAAGACCATTGCGACGCGAAAACCTCGATGATTTTGTCGGTTTGTATTGCGCAGGACACATGAATGACCGTGTGGAAACATATAGTGCTGAAAATCCTAACGGCAGATGGCGTAAGTTTGACGTTGATTATCTGCTGTCCCGCGACAAAACAAGCCTGGATATAACTTGGATAAAAACTGATGATAACCTCGAGAGCGTCAGCTTGACGGACATATTGTCTCAAATCCAAGCAAAAGGTATGGAAATCGGCAATGCAATCGAAAAACTTAGTGCGTTACTAAGCGAAGTTAAGGGGTAAAAATATAAAATAGGGAAAAAGGTGCGAAAAACGATGCTAAAAACAATCCGCGGTCCCTATTGCCTGATGGCACACTTGCTCAATGGCAAGGAGAAGGAATTCCGCGGCTTACGATTAAAATCTACTGTAAAATTTTAAAAAAATCAAGTAAAATAATTATAGTAATATGAAACAGCAAGAATATGATGGAATTGTAGAGGCAGTTTCAAACGACAGATTGTCAGCGTATATTTCTACGAGCAATACGAGCAAGGAGGGAATTATAAGCAATTACCTTAATAACATCGAGGTGTGCCGTGCCTTTTATCCATTGCTTGACAAAAATAGTGTTCAAAAGATTAATGAGGCGAAGAATACGATAGGATTGCGTGGTTATAATGTAACGCACGGTAGAATTGTAGCAGAATTAAGTCTTGGTTTTTGGATATCGTTCGTTTCCAAAAGATTTTCACAATATCCGTATCAGAGTTTCATTTTGAAAAATGCTTTTCCCAATTGCCTAAAATATATGCGAACACTGAAGATTATGCAAAAAAAGTTTGAGAATTTCAGAATTTTACGCAATAGAATTTTGATAATGTGCAGGAAGCATTAAACTTTAAAATAGACTTATATGGTGTTATAAACTGATATGAACACTAAACTTTTACGTCAAAAGATACTCGACCTCGCCATTCGCGGAAAACTCGTGCCTCAAAATTCAGGCGAGAGAAGTGCAAGCGAGCTTATAACCAAAATCCAAGCCGAGCGAGCCGAACTAATCAAACAAAGAAAACTCAAAAAAGACAAAAATCAGTCCTACATCTTCAAAGCCGATGATGGCTCGTACTACGAGAAAATAGGAAACAATGAACCTGTAAAACTCGATGATTTGCCTTTTGAAATCCCTGAAGGGTGGGTGTGGTGTAGATTAGGGAATATATGCGATATCAGAAATGGTGCAACTCCCAAAAGAGATAATAAAAGTTTTTGGGAAAACGGAACGGTTCCTTGGTTTACAATAGAAGACAAACATAATCAGGGGATTTTTATTACAAAAACTAAACAACATATAACAGAAATTGCACTTTCCAAAGATAGAATTGTTCCTGAAAATAGTGTTTTGTTATGCTGTACTGCTTCGGTAGGAGATGTTGCGTTTACTAAAATTCCAGTAACAACAAATCAACAATTTAATGGAATTACAGTAAAAGATGAGTTTAAAAAAATTTTATCACCATATTATTTGTTAATATACTCACTTACATTGAAACAGCAACTAAAGGCAGAATTAGCTACAGCGACAACTTTTGGTTTTGTTTCAGTTTCAAAAATTAGTTTATTATTAATTCCTTTATCACCCCTTGCCGAGCAAAAGCGAATAGTCGCAAAAGTCGAGGAGTTGTTTGCTTTAATTGATAGCCTTAAGGAAAATAAAGCAGATTTGCAGAGTTTGACAAAACTCGCACGCCAAAAGATACTCGACCTCGCCATTCGCGGAAAACTCGTGCCTCAAGATTCAGGCGATGAGCCTGCAAGCGAGCTTATAACCAAAATCCAAGCCGAGCGAGCCGAACTAATCAAACAAGGCAAACTAAAAAAAGACAAAAACCAGTCCTACATCTTCAAAGCCGATGATGGCTCATACTATGAAAAAGCAGGAAACAACGAACCTGTAAAACTCGATGATTTGCCTTTTGAAATCCCTGAAGGGTGGGTGTGGTGTAGGCTGAAAGAATCTTGCTTGGTTATTATGGGTCAGTCTCCTGAAGGTAATTTTATAAATAATCGTGCCTTAGGAATGGAGTTCCACCAAGGGAAGATTTGCTTTAGTGACAAGATATTAAATAAATCTGATAGCTATACTAGTAAAATAACAAAAGTCGCAACGAAAAATTCTATATTGCTTTGTGTTAGAGCTCCTGTTGGAATAGCAAATATAACTGATAGAGAAATATGTATAGGAAGAGGACTTTGTGCTATTCAACCCTCTTGTAATATGTTAATTGATTTTTGGTTTTATTGGATTTCATGTCAAAGAGAGGATTTTGAGAAAAAAGCAACTGGAACTACCTTTAAGGCAATTTCAGTTGATAATGTTGCCAATCAACTAATTCCGCTTCCGCCCCTTGCCGAACAGAAGCGGATTGTCGCAAAAATTAACGAACTCTTTGCCCAAATCGACACAATAGAAGAATCCCTAAAAGCAGAGGTATAAAAATGAGTAATGATGAATTTTTTGATATCAAGAAAGATTGGTCAACAATCAAAGATCGGTTACTTCGATCATACTTGATGCCATATTTTACAAAAATCTTGGCGACCAAAAAGCCAGTTAGATATATTGATTGTTTTGCAGGTGCTGGTAGATTTAAAGATGGAACTTTAGGTTCTCCATTGATTGCTTATGAAGCAGCAGTTGAAGCATTGGAGATTAGTAAAAATAACGACAATGTTTTAAAACTGTATTTTATTGAAAAGGATAAAAATAATTTCAAATCTCTAGTTAGTAATTTTGAAAATAAAAACAATAATATAATTGGTGATTTTTTTAATGATTCTTTTGAAACTACTATTGTTGACATTGTCAATCGTTTTGGTAATGTAAATTTATTTTTATATATAGATCCTTATGGTGTTATATCATTGAATAAAAGTATCCTTGAAAAATTAAATTTACAAAAATTGAATACTGTCGAATTGTTCATAAATTTTAATGCAAATGGTTTGTTTAGAACTTGCTGCTTAGCACTAAAAAAACATTTACCTAAGGATATTCATTTTTCTGGTTGCGATGACTTTGTTGAAGATAAAATGATAGGTTCTGATGGTTTAATCAATAGAATTAACGGAATATTAGATGGGGTAGAATGGCAAGAAATAGTTTCTGAGAAATATAGCCAATCAATTAATTATAAAATAGTTGAAGAGGAACTTTTACACTTATACAAAAAGTTTTTGAATAAGTATTTTGAATACGTAATACCGATACCTATAAAAATGAATTCAGATATATGTAAGTATTATATGGTATATGCAACCAATCATCCTGATGGGGCTGTTTTAATGGGTAGTACAATGTGTAATGCAAAAGCCATTAATTCAAACATTTATTATCCGGATAGTTTGTTTTCTTTTGAAGATTTAGACCCAGAAATTACAAGAGCCAATTTGATTGAGTTGTTGAAAGAATATTCAGGGATTCATCTAAATAAATTGATTGGATTTTATTATGATAAATATGGTCTATCTTGTAATGTAAAAGATGTATTAAAACAAATGGAAGGTGATGGTAAAATTTTAGTTACAAGATATCCTGCATTTTTTAAAAATACGAATAAAAAATCCAAATCTTGGACAGAAAATGCAAATCAGAAAGTTTTAATTGGGTTGAATAAATGAATAAGAATGAAATAAAATTTGGAACTAAAGAATGGGCACCATACAACTTTAATTATTGTAATGGATGCAGTAATGATTGCGTATATTGTTATGCAAAAGATATGGCAATTAGATTCAAAAGAAAACGTTACGATGATTGGTGTGAAATGGAAATGCTAGATATTAGCAAAAAAGCTTTTACTAAAAAAAATGGAATGATTATGATACCTTCTTCCCATGATATTACACCAGAAAATATTGAATTAACATTAGAAGTTTTTGATAAATTATTGAACAAAGGAACTAAACTACTTGTCGTAACAAAACCTAATTTTAATTGTATCAAGAAAATTATAGATAGATTTATGAAGTTTAAAAATAATATAACTTTTAGATTCACAATAGGTTCTGTAGATACAAATATTTTAAAGTTATGGGAACCAAATGCACCTAGTTTTGATGAGAGACTTAATTCTTTAAAATTTGCCTTTGATAATGGTTTTAAAACGAGTGTCTCCTGCGAACCATTGCTTGATAATAATTTTGATAAACTTTATGAGCTTATTAAAGAATTTGTAACAGAGAAAATATGGGTTGGAAAAATGAATAGTCCTATGAAGAGGGTGTGTTGCAATACCAATTCATTGTTTCCAACGAACAAGATTAAGGAAATAATTGAATTTCAAAGCGATGATGAGATTATTAAATTATACAACAAGTATAATGATAATAAAAAAATCGAATGGAAGGAGAGCATAAAGAAAGTAATATTAAATCATAATATTAAACTGGTCTAATTTTTTGATTTCAAGCCTTCATTATTTTCTAAAATAATTTGGACATTATAACAGCGTCAAGCGACTGCGCAATGAATAAAATACGAAACTCGGATTACAACGCCCGTTATCCAGCAGGGCTGCCGACAAGCAGGCGTTAATGTGCACGAATTGAAATCGGACGGAATCAGACTTTACTATTTTTATTTTTTCAATGGGAAATAATACTTTACAAAGCTAAAACCAAAGCGTAGATAGCATGTGAAGCCGCAACAAATTACAACAAAAAAATGACGGGATTGTTCATTTATATAATAATAGCTGGCTAAAGAACAAATACTACACTTTAACTTATAGCATTCCAACGAATTAGCGACAAGAAAAAGCGCCTGCTGTTTTCATGCTTCAAAAACGACCTTACCGCAACGCAAACTCCAGACATTTCCAAAGTCAATGGAAATGCGGTAAATCGCAATTTTAACAAGCTTAGAAAAAAAACTTTTAGGAAGCATAAGGGAAGCAAGATCGTAGATCGGCAAATGCGAATAAGACGAACCACATTTTAGCGCAAGAAGAATGAGGGGGGCGAAAGGGAGGAGGAACCGTCGACAAAACCTTGTGTTCGTTTTTTTGGAAAGAGAAGGGAAGGTCTTCGTGACAATAGTTAAGGATTGCGCCAAAGAGACACTCTTGCCCATGATAAAGGGCCCGATGCTGGAGAGATCTGTCATCTGTTTCGACGGATGAAAGGCATATGTCGGATTGGTTCTCAATAGGTATGGCCGTTACAGGGTCTTCCACAGTGCGAACGGGCTCGCTGGAGGCAAGGGCCATGCGAACGGCATAGAGAACTTCTGGAGCTTCGCAAAAGGAAGGCTTTCCAAATTCAATGGCTGCTCGTCCGATAACTTCATATGCCATTTGAATGTGTGCGAACGACGATATAATCATCGCTACAATGATATGCACAAACCGATTAGAAAACCATATGCTAGCATAACAAAAAAGACTAGAAAAAAAGAGGATTGAATACCCTCTCTCAACTGGTCAAGCACCAATCAAATTTATAACAAGAACTTTTGATATGGTCTGCTGGAAAGTTATTTATTTCTCAATCAAGTCTTCGATCGTGCAGCGAGTGCCTTTGAGATGCTGTATAGCGTTTCGACACTTGCTTTATTGATGTCTTTGTGCCGTTGTTCATACATTTGGATTGAGCGGAGTCCTACCATTGAAATGCTTGCAAGTTCTGCTTGTGTATAGTTGCGCAGGGTGCGAACTCTTTTGAGATTGGTGTCTTTAAAGTGTTCCTTGATTTTTTTATCTGTGATTTCAACAAACTTTGTAATATCCGCTTCGTGGAGGGTGTGATACACTCTTTTAAATCATCAAACGGCAAAGCATTGAAAATTTCCACATATCGCCTGGATGAATACCATTGATAATATGCAACTGCCCAGCCGATCCAATATTCAGCAGAGTGTCCTATTTGTTCATATTGTCGCGCCTCAAGATTTTCACCAGTAGTATCGTAAATCAGTTCAATCGCAATTTCTATTCCACTTTTGCCAGCAATGATAGCAGGTTCTCCATTTTCCATGCGTTTGCTGATCGAACTTGTGATAAAGAGCTTTGCAAAATCATTGCCTGTTATACCGCAAGCATTTGTTGCATAATCAAAGGCATCGCCGAGTGCTGATTGTGTGTTAGCAAGATACATTTCGGGGTATGCGTGGGCCATCATTTTTGATATTTCCTCTTATAATGTCCTGAATGTACAAGCCATCAGAATTTTCATTCAGAATTTCAAGATATGTTTTGTTTGCATCGTCATCTCTGGTTTTTCGCAGAATGTAGTAGGTGTTTTTTATTCGCGATTTCAAATCCTTCGTATTTGATTTTTGAAAAAGCGAATTGAGATTTAAGGACGGTTTGTTCTCCATGTTTTCCAAGTTGCACACTGCGTGCTAATTGTTCTACTGTAATGCTATTGTTTATAAATGCTTCAGCGTGTATCTAGCGTGTATTTGTTGGAAAATGAACATATTTTGAAATCCGAAGATGTGCGGTTTCTTAAAAGAACCATCGGCAGGATGCTTGATTCCTATATTTGTTGTGAGATGCCGTATTCGAAGTCGATTTATCACGATGCCGGCTTTATGGTTTCGGGGTGTGTTTTTGATATTGTGAATGAACTTGAGCTGGCTGAGTATTACAACGCAGCGGAAGAGGTTGCGAGATTCCGTATTGACGAATCGCCGGAAAGAGAGGCTTTGGGTTCTAACGGTTGTTCTAAAGTGTACCCGATAGGCGAAGCCATCGATGATGTCATCATCGTAAGGGATGCCGTCTCGGTCAGGGACAACAGCGACGGATCGGCGGTGTATGACATCGTCGTGGACAACGCTATCGTGTTCAAGCTCCGCAGCTGTTTTCTGGCCTGCTATAGGGATTGGATCCTGGATGAGTTCATGTACATTGTGAGATCCGATGACTACAGGGCGGCCATCCGTTCCGTTAGGATGATTGAGGAGGAGTTTTCCGATGGCGAAGCCGGCAAGCACTCCGCCAAGTGCGAGCGGATTGAGATATCGCTAAAGCATTGGAAGCCGGAGGGCTGAAGGGTGAGCATGCGGGATGACATGCTTTGCCTTGCAAACTCGCCGGTTTCAATCCTGCGGGCTAGTGTGGTTCAGCTGCCAGTATTTACTGCTTTTGTCGGCGAGCAATTCATCGGGCGTTCCGGTTTCGGCTATGCGTCCGTCGGATATCACTACGATCCGATCCGCATTGCGGGTGGTGGAAAGCCTGTGGGCGATTATTATTGTCGTGCGGTTTTTGCTGAGTTGCTCGAAAGTCTTCTGTATTTTGGATTTCGTTATGTTGTCGAGTTCGCTGGTGGCCTCGTCCAGTATGAGTATCGGCGGGTTTTTCAGGAATGTTCTTGCGATCGCTATCCTTTGGCGCTGTCCGCCTGAGAGCAGGACGCCGTTTTCCCCGACAATGGTGTTTGCGCCATCCGGCATTTTGCGCATATCGTCGGTCAGTGAGGCTAGATCGAGGGCCTTGAGCACTTCATCATCGCTCGCATCCGGTTTGGAATACCGCACGTTTTCCATGATGCTTGCCGCGAACAGGAATACGTTTTGGCTTATGAGTCCGATCTGGCTTCTCAGGGAATCCTGCCTGATGTCTTTCACATCGATGCCATCTATGAGAATCCTGCCGCTGTCGGCATCGTAGAAGCGGGGGATGAGGTTTATCAGTGTTGTCTTGCCGCCCCCTGAATCGCCGCAGAATGCGACTGTTTCGCCTGGATTCACCTGCAACGAGAATTCCTTGAGCACCTTGTTTTGCCCGTCATATGAAAAGCTGACATCCTCGAATTGTATGCTGCCTTTTACGTTTTCAAGCTCTATCGCATCAGGCGAATCCTTGATCGCAGGCTTTATGCTCATCATTTCCGAAAACCTTCTTAATCCGGCTTTGCCGTTGGCGAGTATTTCTACGGTTGCAGCCAGTTTTCTAAGCGGGCTGACGAACGAAGCGACATACAGATTGAACGTTATTATGTCGAGAACATCCATGCTTTGCTTCATGACCAATATGCCGCTTACGCCTATGACTGCAAGAGGCAGGAAGCACAGCAGGTATTCCATCGAGGCATTGAACCGTCCCATTGCCTTGTAGAACGAGTATTTCGCATTCTTGTAGGTCTCGCTTGCTTGCACGAATTTCGATTTCTCCTCCGCTTCGCTGTTTTCCGCTTTCGCCAGCTTCAAGGCTGAGATCGCCTCTTCGAATTCTGTGTTTATGTGTGATGTTTTCTTTTTGACTTCCGTGGAGGTTTCCTTCATTTTCTTTCGGTTCCTCAAGACCAGAAACAAGAAAACCGGAAGCGCTAATGCTATTGTCAGGGCAAGTTCCCATCTTATTGCAAACATTATGGAGATTGCTCCGATGATTGTCATGAAGCTTATGAATATGTCTTCGGGGACATGATGCGACATTTCGGTTATGTCGAAAAGGTCCGTTGTGAGCCTGCTCAGAAGCTGACCGGTTCTGTTCGCGTTGTAATAATCGTATCCGAGCGTTTGCAGGTGTGAGAACAGGTCTATTCTCATATCGCGTTCGACGCATACTCCGAAGCTATGTCCGAAATACCACATGTTGAATACGGCTAGGGATCTGAGCGCATAGAATGCGATCATGATGCCGATCACTATGAAGAAAACCTTCCACATCTCGTTCGGAATGAAATGGTGCAGGCATGTCCTTGTGATGATCGGAAACACCAGGTCTATTACTGCGACTAATGTTGCGGATATCATATCTATCGCAAATAGCCGCTTATGCTTCATAAAATAGGTTTTGAACAAGTATTTCATTAGGGGGTTATGATAAAACAAATCACGGTGTTTTGCAAAGTGTGTTTCCATGCGACATCGAATGCCCAACGCATGCCATTGTATAAATCAATTGGAAAGTTATGGCTATGTCCGAATACATTTATTCTGCCATATCCAATCGCCGGATATGCGCCGCATATGCGCGCTTTGGGTCGCAAAGCCATTTGG
>CADBSO010000125.1 GCA_902797395.1 uncultured Spirochaetales bacterium | reverse complement strand
CTTCTGCAGGAGCGCCAGCGGCATGCATTATGACGAATTGAGGAATCGGACGAGGGAGCTTAAGGAATCCGACAAGGGAGGCGATAGCATGAGCGATGTGATAAGGGAATTGATAGAAAGGGGCAGGGAGCAGGGCCGCGAGGAAGGCATAGAGCAGGGTGTTGAGAAGGGAATGCGATCCGCTCAGGTCAGAAATGTCCGCACCATGCTTGGCAAGGGGCTGGGAATTGAGGAGATATCCGAATACTTGAGCTTGTCGGTCGAGGATGTGGAGGCTTATGCCAAAAGCGGAGCCTGAAAGCCTAAGAATTCGATTCTGCTTGCGCGTTCCGATTGCATAATCGATGGAATTGACCTATGATATATCATCAATGGGGCGCCCTTAAAAGCATCGGAGTCGAGTCTGATTTTCCAGTGCCTTTTCATGCCTGGAAATCTTCCGAAAAACGGCAAAATATGTTGATGCTATTTTCAAATTTTTTTTAGATTGGGTTGGGCGGTTTTCGCTTTTGAGATCCGCAAGCGATTTCCGTATGGCAGTTTTTTGGATGCGCTTCCTGGCGATTGGCGTTTGAGGGGGGGAAGTATGTCGGAAGGATTGGTTGATGTCTTGAAGGCGCTGATTGCAGTAAAGGGCGTGGGCTGCCTGAACAGGCCGGACAGCTGGAGATTTGTGTCGGACTACGCGCCGCAGGCGGACGAGGCCGACAGGCGCAAGGCGATCATGGCGCTGAAGTCCGGCGCGTTCAGGGAGTTCTTCGTGGCGAGCGATGCGGCGGATGCCGCGGCCCGGCTGAAGAGGGAGACGTTCTGGGGCGACGATCTGGTGTGGGATGTCGTCCTGTCGTTCGCTGAAGTCATGGGCATGGATTCCTTCCAATTGCAAAGCGGCGCGTCTGGAGCATTGGGTGCATTTCAATCTTGTGTCACGCCTTCCGGATCGGTTGCTGAGGCGCTGAAGCTTTTGGACGGCAGCGATGGTGCGCAGAGGGACTGCCTGAAAGCGTATGGGATGCTTTCATCTCTTGCCGCATCCGGCGATCCGGTGGCGATGAGCGCATTGGGAAGGATGTTCTATGAAGGCCTCGGCGTGGAGGCGAATGGCGAGATGGCTCATGATTGGCTTAAGAAGGCAGCTGATAAGAACGAACCCTACGCCATGTTCGCATTGGGAAGGATGTTTGCTGATGGCGAGTGCGTCTGTCGGGATTCTGCCGCTGCCGCTGAATGGTTCAAGAAAGCCGCTGAGGCCGGAAACGCACAGGGAATGGTTTCCTATGGCAGGCTCATGTCTGAAAAAGATGATTTCGCAAGCCGAATTGAGGCGTGCGTGTGGTTCCGCAAGGCGGCTGATACGGGAGATTCCGACGCCATGCTGGCACTCGCCGATATGTACGCCGTAGGCAATGGCGTGGCGAAGGACGCGGCCGAGGCGCGGAGATGGCTGGAGAAGGCCGCCGGCCTGGGCGATGAGGAGGCCGCGCGCAAGCTTGCCGGGATGGATGCCAAGGGCAAATCCGCAGCGAAGGCAGGAAAGCCTACCGCCCTTCCGGATGTGAGAATGATTCCAGTGAAGGGAGGTTCGTTCACCATGGGCAGACGTGATTATGACAATAAGCCGGTCAGGGTGATTCTTAGCGACTTTATGATTGGGGAGGCCGAGGTCACGCAGGCGCTTTACGAGTCTGTTATGGGTGAGAACCCTTCCCGATTCAAAGGGCCGCAAGGGCCTGTCGAGTACGTCTCGTGGTATGATGCGGTCGAGTTCTGCAACAAACTGTCTGAGATGAGTGGCTTTAAGAAGTGCTACAGCGGAAGCGGAAGCAACATCAAATGCGATTTTTCCAGGAATGGTTATCGCCTGCCGACCGAGGCCGAGTGGAAATATGCAGCGAGGGGCGGTGACAAATCAAAAGGCTTCAAGTATTCCGGCTCGAATGACATTGGTGAGGTGGCGTGGTATTACGACAACTCAGGCCATGAGACGCATCCCGTCAAGTCCAAGAAGCCCAATGAGCTCGGCTTGTATGATATGTCCGGCAATGTCTGGGAATGGTGCAACGACTGGTATTCGAACAGCCTGCATGGAGGAAACGATCCGAGAGGTTCGGCCTCCGGCTCGTACCGCGTCATCCGCGGCGGCTGCTGGGACAGCAGTGCCGACAGCTGCTCCGTGCTGCGCCGGAGCTACTACGGCCCGTCGGGCACGCTCAACGGTCTTGGCTTCCGGCTTGCTCGCTCCGCCAAGGACTAGCAGGACAGGCATGGCAGGGAGACGGGGAGGCTGCGCGGGCGCAGCCTCAAAGGGCAGGCGGCGGGCCGCCTGCCGGTAAGGTTGATGGCAAAATCGAATGAAGAGGTTGAAAAACCTCCCTTGTTTTTATGGCATCGCTAATGACTGAGCAGGTGTAGCGCCTTGCATGTGATGAACGCATTTTCCCTTATGGGCGCTTTTAAAAACCTGCTATCCGGAGAGCGCTTATGGATTTCAGAGGCGGAAAGCCGCTTGATTTCTCTTTTCAAGAAAAAAAACGTAATACTGTCGTATTTTGCCGTTTTCGGACGGTTTTCAGATCTGAAAGACATTGGCGAAATCGGACTCTGAGGTTTTTAGAAGCGTCCTTATATGTATGTCCGGGTGTTGATCGGAGTTTTCGACTTCAAATGCGCTCGTTTGAAAAACGAGGGGGAAGCGGGTATATTATGATGAGCTGAAGGTCAGGACGAGGGAACTTGAGGAGACTGCGAGGGGAGGCGAAGCAATGAGCGATGTGATAAGTTTGTCGGTTGGGGATGTCGAGGCCTACGCCAAGGTTGGGCTTTGATGCGGAGTCCGGTTGGAGAGAATCCTGCTGAGGGGAGCAGGATAGTATTGCTGTCGGCGTCTGCCGAGCGCAAAAGGATATTGGCCGAGCTTGGCTATGATTGCGTTGTTCCCGATAATCTCATAGATGCGGAAAAGGATGAGAATCCGATATGTTGCGGAAAGCTTGATGATGCGTCCGCAAGGGTATTGGATGCGAAATATGAGGCTTATGCTGCAGCAGGCCGGTTCGATGTTGCCGGCAGGTATCTGATTGCGGATACGATGATCTCTTGCGTGTCTGGAAATCAGGAGCTGATTCTCGGGAAATGCCGCAATAGGTTTCAGGCGGATATGTTTCTGGATTTGTATTCTAAAGCCGATAGGGTTATCATAAGATCATCTGCATATCTTATTGATGTCGATTGTGATGCGCAAAATTGCCAAGCCGGATTGAAAAGGAGATTTTTCACCGATGACGCTTGCATTTTTCTTACCGATTCCAATGGCGGCAATATGATTACGGAGCGTTTTAGAATGGAATATCTTTCAAGAAATGTTTTTTTGGGCCGCGCCGGGGCCATAGAATGTGATGCCTTTTCCGACTTCGGGTTCAGGATTGTCGGAAACAGGCAGACGATAAGGGGCTTATGTCCGTTTTGATGCTTCAGAATATAACCCTGTATTTTCAGGACAGGTGCATTTTCGATTCGATCAGCCTGCAATTGAACAATGGTGATAAGGCGTGTCTGGTTGGCGCGAATGGGACGGGCAAGACCACTCTTTTCAATGTGATATCCGGGCGTCAGCAGCAGGATGAGGGCGAGGTTGTCTTTTCAAAAGGGTCCGCATGCAGTTATCTGATGCAGGAAATGCCGTCTTTGGATGATGGCAGGACCGTAGAGGAAGAGCTTTTGAGCGGATCATTTAAGGGTGTTCAAGAGGAATTCCAGAAACAGAAGGCCATAACTCCTTTGCTTGATGGTTTCGGGTTTTCCTTGGCTGATAGGAAGCGCAAATGCCGTGATTTCTCAATGGGATGGCAGATGAGGATAGCGCTTGTGAAAGCTCTCGCATCCGGAGCTGATTTTCTGCTTCTTGATGAGCCGACTAATTATCTCGACATAGAGTGCAGGATATTCTTGCGGGATTTTTTGAGAAAGACTCCAAGCGGATTCCTCATAGTTTCGCATGACAGGTATTTTCTCGATTCGGTGTGCAAGACCACATATGAGCTTCTAGCGGGTGATATCATAAAGTATTCCGGCAATTACTCTTTTTACGAAAAGCAGAAGGAAGAGGCGTACGAAAGGCTTGAGAAGGAGCGCGATAGGCGTGAGAAGGAGAAGAGGGAGATTACCGAATTCATTGAGCGTTTCAGAAGCAAGCCCACTAAGGCCAGACAGGTTCAGGAACGCATAAAGCGGTTGGAGAAGATAGAGGACGTGGAGATTTTTGAAAAATCGAAGTCGGTGCATTTCAGCTTTCCCGCGACATCGGGATCTCCTGCTGTCCTTTTGGATTGTGATCGCTTGTCGTTGAGTTACGATGGAACGAAGAACATAATCAGCGATTTCACATTTTCGCTTGAAAAAGGCGATAGGGTGGCTGTGATAGGCGGGAATGGCATGGGCAAGACCACTCTATTGAAGCTTTTTTCTGGCGCTCTTGTTCCGACTGGCGGAACCATGAAGTCGAGCGATAAGACGATATGCGGATACTTTTCCCAGGATGCTTTCGCCAGTTTGAATTCCGACAATACGATTTTCGATGAGATAAAGCGGTGCTCCGGCTTTGATGATGCGGTTGTCAAATCCATGCTTGGAGCTTTTTTGTTCTCCGGTGATGACGCTGCGAAGAGGATAGGCGTTCTTTCCGGCGGCGAGAAGGCGAGAGTGGCTATTTGCAAAATGCTTTTATCGCCGTCGAACCTTCTGCTCCTTGATGAGATAACCAATCATTTGGATATTTCAAGCAAAAACGTTCTCAAAAAAGCTTTGCTCGCGTTTCATGGAAGCATGGTTTTCGTGAGCCATGATATAGATTTCATAAGAGATATAGCGAATAAGGTCATTTACCTTGACAAAAACGGACATCATGTTTTCTTGGGAGATTTCTCCTATTTCACATATAAGGTCAGAAACGATGTATCGCTTGGCAGCATAGCATTTGCCAGAATGGACGATGATGCTGGAATCTCAACTGCTGATGCATTGCGGCGGAAATTGTCATCCGATGCCTCGCAACCTTCGGATCGGCTTTCTTCGGATTGCGTTTCGGGTGATTCTGATGCGGCTCTTGCGGGTCGGATGAGCTATGAGGAAGCTAAAAGGAAGAGGAATGAGGAGAATGCTCTGAAGAGAAAGTTGGAAATGCTCGAGAAGAAAGAGGAGGAGCTTAAAAGCCTCATAGAGGAGCAGGAGAGCCGTCTTTCGTTGCCTGAGGTATATTCAGATTCGGCCAAGTCCGGGGAGTGCGCAGCGGCCATTGAAAAGCTCAAATTGGAGCTTGAGGAGGTGGAAAATGAGTATTTCAGCCTCATGTGAGGCTGTGATTCGCTGCATTTCGGCGCGGCTGGCTTTTTTTCTGCTATGCGCGCTGCCGTTGGCTGCTGCCGTTTCGTGTTCCGGAAAAAGCGTTCTGACGCCCTCGTCTGATTATGTGCAGTCTGCGCAGCTGCAAAGCGGATTCATCACCAGAATATCAACCGGTGATGCTCGGAATCTCTATACCATATCCGTTTTCAATCCCAAGAGCGGATACGCAGGCTCAAGCCGCAGGAGATTTCGGATAAAGGGGAGCGGATCAATGCGTCCGGCAGGCGGAACGCAGAGCGCGCTTTCCGTTAAGGCCGTTCCGGTCGGAAATGATGATTGGCAAGGTGTGATTTTTTACAACTACGATGTCGGAAATATGGTTCAGGATGCTTCTTTTTGGTATGCGGATGAGACAAACAAGATAAAGTATTACATTGCTGAAAACGCATTGAATGGAGTTTTTTCAGAGCTTTCCGAAGAGTATTGGGATGAGATGAGGGGTCATCTGACTAGCGGAACGCTTAGCGAAGATGTTCTTGGTCGTGAAAGGGAGTCGTTCGGCCTCAGGGAATACAATAAGGATGAAACTGATTATTTTTATGTTGTAATATGTGATTTCGGGAGCAATAGCATGTTGCCGAAGGAGGGCAAATGGTCTGGAGTGGTGGGGTTGTATAGCCAGAATAACATCAGGCCGGGCAGGTCGTCGAGCGGAAAATATTTCAGCAACGAAGCCGATGTATTCTATATAAACTCCAGATATGTGGAAGGTTATTCGGAGGTTCATTTGAAGGACAAGGAAGGGGATAGCTCGGAACATCGCAGGAAAGCCGCTGAGATAGCCGTTTCCACGCTTGTGCACGAATACATGCATTATCTGATGGATTCGAATCTGCTTTTGAAGGCCGAGGAGGAATTCAGTGATGAGATACTGCCTGAGACCGGAACCATTTATGATGAGAGCGGGTATGCGCCTTCCGGCAGGTATTCCGATTTGATCAAGGATCTCACATCCGGATTGTATGGCAGCTCGTTTTGGATTGAAGGCTCGGCTAATTACGCTTCTTACAGGATGATTGGGGATAGCGATCCGAATGCTGTTTCGGAGTGGCTTGGCATTATGAGCAGATGGCGGCCTGCCATAAGCGCGTATGACGGGCGCTCCCAAGCGGATAATGTGTATGCTGTTTATGGCGCGGGCGGGTTGTTTTTCTCGTATGTTGCTGAAACGTACGGCGAGCAAACGGAAAACGAGTTCCATTCATGGCGCGATACTGCCGCATCGCTGAGCGAAATGAGCGCTGGTGGGGATGCCGGGTCGTATTGCGGAAATATCAACGTCATGGCCGGTTCTATTCTCAAACGCGATTTCAAGGACGTGTACAGCGATTTCCTTTGCCAATGCCTGCTGTCGCTTTCCGATAAGTCGGTGATTCCCGGAAAAACACAGCGGGAGTTCAAAAGCGCGGCTGATTGGGGTTTTGTGAAAAGCAATGTGGATGCTGCGATTGACAAGCAGGGGTTCGCTATAAGCGATGCCGCGAGAGGATACGAGTCGTCTGATGTGGAAGAGCTTGCGTTTGTCATAAATAGATGGGATGAGATTCCCGAGCGGATCGAGTTCGAAGGCGATGAATTCGATTGCTATGCGATATGGTTTTGAGTAGAAGGCTATTCTTTCGGACGGCAGGTTTTGCAAACATTGGCTATGTCCGAATACATTTATTCTGCCATATCCAATCGCCGGATATGCGGCGCATATGCGCGCTTTGGGTCGCAAAGCCATTTG
>CADBSO010000124.1 GCA_902797395.1 uncultured Spirochaetales bacterium | reverse complement strand
TGATAGGACAGAGCCGCAGAGCCGGAGAGGTGCTGGAGAGGCACGCTTTGGGGCGAAAAGCCTAATGCAGGATAAGGCTTCGTATCTATCCAAATGGCTTTGCGACCCAAAGCGCGCATATGCGGCACATATCCGGCGATTGGATATGGCAGAATAAATGTATTCGGACATAGCCTAAATTTTTAAAACCCTATCCTGTGTCTGAAAGAAAACAAGCTGTTTGAAAACCTCTCGCCTTCTAGCGCAAATTACAGCCAGACGGCGAGACCAACGAAGCGTTTTGGTGTTTTGGAATCTACAGATGCTACGAAGCCATGTTGCAGCTAAAAATTAAGATGATGCGAAAACTGTTTTGAACCATAACATTCTTCGAGGGGGCCAGAAATACCACAAAACCGATTCGGTATCGCTAGAATCCGCTGCTTTAATCCTTTCATCAAGCAACTCACCCATTACCGCATCCGAATCGAAAAACATCGGAATAGCTGATTGCGAAGGCTGCTCGTTGTTGTATGACAGATTGCTTGTGAGATGTTCGCGCGTCTTCTCAATGGCTTCGGCAAACGCCTTCTCGTTCATGTCCCAAGCAGGCTTCAAGACATTTTCCGAGTCTCGTATCATCCGCATCACATTCGCATGATTCGAAATTATAATTGCAACAGAAATTTATGGGCACTTCTAAAAAACTGCTGTTTGAAAATGCCTGCGGATTTTCGAGACGGAAAAACGACAATTTTCCTTTCCGAGAAGAAAAGGAAAACAGGAATACTGACCGTTCTCGAGGCTTTTTCCGGTTTTATGGCCGGAAAGGCGTCCGGCAGATTCGGACTTTGAGGTTTTTAGAAGTGCCCTTATATCAAAACCCTTGCAACACAGCTATTGTATAATTTTCTACAACCCGGTATTTCAATCCTATCCAACTCCCAAGAACCTCTCCAGACATCACCGATATTCGCTTCCGCCAATGCCTTTCAGGCCATTTTCCGCGCCTAAAATCCAGAGGCGCTTCTCTAAACGCCAGACTTTTAAAAGCGCCCTAAATACCACCCCTGAACGCTATGGATTCGACCTATGCTGGATTGAATTTGCTCTTCGGCTGCTTGCACATGGGACACTTCCAATCATCCGGCAGGTCTTCAAATGCAATGCCATCGTGCTCAGCAGGGTCATAAACATAACCGCAAATTGAGCAAACATACTTTCCGCTTTTCTTGAACTTTCCGAAATCAACTGCAGCGAGCTTAGTCGGCACCGGATGGTCCAAGTCGATGACCCGCTTAGCCTCCAGATTTTCGTATCCTTGCGGAGTATGGGTTCCCATATACACCGTCGGATGATTGTGAACGAATTCCCTGACGCGATCCAGCGTTTTCCGAGCCTCTGGAAGATCTTCGTATACAACAGAAAGCTTGTTCTCGTACAAAGCCTCATCCACATAGGTTATGTCACCTTCCATCATATAGAAGAGACCGTCATTCTCCGCAACCACAAGAGCGTTCCCATTAGTATGCCCTTTCGCCTTTATGAATGTCACCCCTTCGCATATCCTCTGGCTTTCCGGAAAATTATAATAAGCTCCGTCAGTGAATCGAACTATCTCAAGGTTCTCCATTCCTTTGAGCTCATTGGCAGCGGATTCCTCCTCCGTTACATAAACTTTCGCGTTTGGAAAGGACTTCAGCTCGCCGGAATGATCAGCATGCTTATGGGTAAGCAGTATTCGTGTTACCTGTTCGGGTTTGTATCCCAATTCGGAAAGCGCCTGCATATATGTGCAAATGTCCTTTCCAGTATACAGAAGACTGTCTTTTTTCGGCGACTCCTCAGGAGTTCCCGCAGGCAGACCTGTGTCAACGAGAATAACATCGCTGCCCGTATCAATCAGATAGTTCTGCAAACTTCCCCTATAGCGAATATTCGGATCAAACTTGTCAGAGCCATCCTCTCCGCCAAACACAAAAGGCTGAGTGTAAAAACCGTCCGTCCTGAACTTAACCGCTTTGATAATCATAATGCTATTATTCCCCCTAGAACTCAATTAAATCAAATTCAATGCTAGTGTATTATAATACGGGGATTTTTTCAAAACTCCCTTCTTCGTACCGCCCGCTTTTACAATAGGATATTCTCCAATTTGCTCTTAAGAAGCTGTTTCCTCTCTTTCAAAAAATCCAAGAATACCGGATAAGTGTATTCCATCTCAGGAAGATAATGAATGCTCCTATACTGAATCTTATCCGTTTCTAGGGACTGATTCTCATTGAACCAAACATCAAAATCAGTGTTGAGTTTCTCTTCATTCAATTGAGCCGGCAGCAGCTGCAGATTGCTGATATCGTTGACGGCATCGATATATTCATCCAATTTGTCTTCGGAAACGCCCATCTTCCGCAAATACGGTTTGGCTATGTCCGAAAGTTTGACTGACAGGACAGAGCCTATAATTTCTGCAGCGTATTGTTGGCGTGCATCGTCTGCTCTTTCGTATATTCCCTCGCAAATGCAATATGTTCAAAAACATACTGAGGCGCATCGCCTGGTTGAGTCATAGTCAGTATATCCCCTACCTTATACCAATAGCCCTCAGTCATTCTCCGATGCTCTTCATCCGTAAGGAATCGGAAATCGTATTTATTCGCCTCATCCTTGGCATCATCTAAAAAATCTAAATACAAATATCTCGTTGGGTAGGCATTATCATTTTTCTTTTGCTTATACTTGAGTCTATACGCATAAGAACCTTTCAATCCGATATAAATCGACGTAAGTCGCTGCTGTCCGTCAAGAACAGCTGTAACGCCACCAGATCCTCTCAGATCGATTTTTCTATTATGAGTGCCTGTCTTCTCGTGATAGTCACGAAGAAACTCATAGAAATCATAATCCAACAGTCTTGTATTATCAATGTCCTGCATCACCTCCGCTATAGTCAATGGGGTTTCGTAAGCCATGCTCTTTATTCACGCCTTTCCATCACAATAAACTTCGCAAGCCTTCCTTTCGCAAAACCAAAACATTCGGTACTATCAGAACATCAAAGCCTCAATGACATTCTGCGCGGATATGTTATACACCGAAAGCTCCTGTGAGGCTTTGCGAATTGATTTCGCCAAATCGGAATGAAACAGCGAATAGCAGCCTCCTGACAGGAAATCGGATTCCGCGATTTTCGACAGCTCCTTCAGAAACGCCGAAGCGACATCCGATGAGCCCATGGATGACGAATACCCTTTTTTGAACAAAGGCGAAACCAAAGAAAAGACATCGTAGCGCTTAGACATATCACGGGATTTCAAAAACGAATAGAACCCGCTCGCCGCCGCCCTTATTTCCTTCAAATGCTCTCCATCGCCATAGATCAGAACATCTTCATATTCGGATTCGTCATAGGGGCTTCCAACAGACCTCAGCATCAAAGCGATCCTGTCATTCGATGGAGGAAGGAAATTATATCGCATCACCCGCGACAATATCGTTGTGAGAAGCGCGGAGGGGCGGCTTGAAACCAATATCATAACCGATTTCTCAAAAGGCTCCTCCAATGTCTTCAGGAGCGCATTGCAAACAGACAAATTGGAGAACTCCAAATTCTCTATGACCACACATCGGCTCTTGGAATTAGGCAGCGACTGCGACATGAATCCTATTATTTCCCTGACATCACCAGAAGATATGCCATCGGATGTTATGGCACGCACAAGAAAGTCCCGAACGGATTTGGCGAGCTTCAAAGCCTTATCGCTGTTTTTATCGCCTCTGACCAACTCGTTTTTCAACTCCAAGAAGGTATAGTGCGCATCCGATACCGATGCGTCCTTCAACATCGCTGGCGAGTTGAAGCAAATGTCACATGTCCTGACAAGCGCCTGAGCCGCAAGCGAAGTGCGCGAATGCTCGAAGCAATCATAAGCGAAATCCAAATATGTTCGCATATTGCGCGAAAGATAAAATCTTACCGCGCCATCAGCATTTCCAGACAACCTTTTCGTCAGGTAATAGCTTTCCGTAAGCCTGGATGTGTTCCTGCCTCCGGCAAACAAAACCGCGCTCGGAGAATCGTCGCCGTTGAAATCGTCATCAAGCCTTTTGGCAAGCGACTCATCAATCAGCCTGAATCTATCCGTCATGAATGATGACCTTCGATAGCGTTGACGCTAAGATGAAACAGCGTCTTCATATTATTAACCACATATTTGCAAAACACGGACGAATCGAAAAGCCCTGACATGTCTATGAGCCTTTGTTTCTGAAGCAATGATATTATAAGCGTCAGGACGGCAATCATCTCAAAACATCCAAGCAGAAAGCCCATTCCCCTATCAACGTTTATCAAACCCAGATTCTCAAAAGCGGACGACAAGGCGTTTCCTATCCATTTGGTCAGATAAGAACCGCAGAAAAACAAAGCATAATAACACAGGAATGACAGCAATATGTGGTTTATTTCAACTTGAGCCCTGGAACTTATGAACAGCGCAAGCGGTTTGGAAAGCATAAAGGAAAAGAGCAATCCTATAAGGTAGCTAGCCTTGCTTGACACCTCTCCGAAAAAACCCCTATCCCAAACCAAAAAACCGCCTGCCAGGCTCACAAAGAACATTATCACATCGAAAATCGTCACTCCCATGCGTCAAAAGACCTCACTGCTTTGCGGCTACATACCCCCTGAGCTTGCCCTGATCCGTCGTCCCGATTCTTATTTGCATTCTCAAAAGAATATCAGCAAGCCTCAAACGCACGCCCCTAAGAAGCCTGTCGAAAATCTCCCCGCCTTCGACCTTATACTCCGTAAGAGGATTCTTCTGCGCATACCCCCTAAGGCCGACGCTCTCGCGCAATGCGGAAAGCTCCTCAAGATGCTCCTGCCACGAAGCGTCTATCAAATGGAGATAAACCGACTTTGCGACTTTGCACAACTCCGCTTCAGTGATGAGCTCGCGCTTTTTGTCGATGTTCCTCTCGAATATCGCCATGACCTTCCTCGTCTTATCCTCCAGCGCGTCATCCGCCTTAGGCAAGGCAGCTCCTTCTATCTCCTCTTCCGGCAAAAGCGACAGCACATAGCTGTTGTTGCCTTTGGATGCGACATCCTCAGCCAATTCGCTGAGGCAAGCGGAAATCCTGTTGTAGAAATGCCCATCGGCTATTATCTCGTCACGCTTCTCGTAAATGAACGAGCGCTGATCATTTATAACGTCATCATATTCAAGCAATTGCTTTCGTATCATATAATTGCGCTCTTCCACGCTCTTCTGCGCCCTCTCAATAGCCTTGGATACCATTTTAGCCTCCAAAGGCTCAGGACCATCCATGCCAGCCCTCGCAAGCAATGCCCTTGTACTATCCTTGGCGAAAATCTTCATCAGATCATCATCAAGCGACACATAGAATCTGGAAAAGCCCGGATCACCCTGACGCCCCGCACGCCCCCTCAGCTGATTGTCTATTCGTCTGGACTCATGCCTTTCGGTTCCGAGAATATACAAGCCACCCAGCTCCTTGACCTTATTATACGATTCAAGCCATTGCGGTCTGACCTCCTCACGGCACTTCACAATCTCCTCCAGCGTGCTGGTCGTGGGAATCTTCTTAAACACAAAATGGTCTATGGAGCCTCCGAGTTTTATATCGGTTCCCCTGCCCGCCATGTTCGTGGCAATCGTCACGGCGCCCAAAGCTCCGGCTTCCGCAATTATCTGGGCTTCCCTATCATGATTCTTCGCATTAAGAACATTGTGCCTTATGCCCATCTTATAAAGCGCCCTGGAAAGCGATTCGCTCTTCTCGATCGATATGGTTCCGACAAGAATCGGCTGGCCCGTCGCATGTACCCTCTTGATTTCCTGCAATATGGCATTTGTCTTATACGCATCATTGTAGAAAACATAATCATTCGCATCAATCCTCTTGACAGGAACATTTGTGGGAATGACTATGACATCCAAACCATAAGTCGACGAAAATTCAGTCTCTTCCGTTATAGCGGTTCCGGTCATGCCCGATATCTTCGCATACATCCTGAAGAAATTCTGAATGGTAATGGTAGCCAGCGTCCTGCTTCTCGCAAGAACCCTAATGCCTTCCTTGGCTTCTATCGCCTGATGCAAGCCCTCGCTATATCTCCGACCCTCGAGTACGCGTCCGGTGAACTCATCGACTATCATGACCTGATTGTCTTTGACCAAATAATCGACATCCTTCTTGCACATGTAAAGGGCGCGAACCGCTTGTGTCACATAATGGACATACTCGAAATTAAGCCCGTCATAAAGACCACCTTCGATGATTCCGTTCTTTTTGAGCAATTCCTCCATTCTGGTCATGCCCTGGCGGGTGAACAAGACGCCCTTGTTCTTGAAATCAAGCTTGAAATCGCCTCTCTCATCGAAATCGATGTTCCTTTCCATGGCATCCTGCTCGTAATAGTCATCGGTTTCAGGATTCTTCTCGCACTCCTTGAATTGCGTCGCGATTTTACTTGCCAGCACAGCAAGCTTGCTGTCATCGTTATCCGGAGAGCTTATGATAAGAGGTGTTCTGGCCTCATCTATGAGTATGGAGTCTATCTCGTCAATAATGCAATATGCGTGCTTCGGCTGAACCTTATCCTCCTGGCGATAAGTCATGTTGTCACGAAGATAATCGAATCCGAACTCATTATTCGTACCATAAGTGATATCGCGCGAATATTGCTTGCGACGATCTTCAGTTCGCATATTGCTCAAAATGCAACCGCAGGTCAGGCCCATGAACGAATATATAGGCCCCATCCACCCCGCATCACGCGACGCAAGATAATCGTTCACAGTAACCACATGAACGCCCTCGCCGCGCAAGGCATTGAAATAAGCCGCAACAGAGCTGGTAAGAGTCTTGCCTTCCCCGGTCTTCATCTCAAGGATGCGCCCCTGATCAAGGACACGGGCGCCCATTATCTGAACATCATAAGGATACTCATTTATAACCCTTTTGCATGCTTCCCTCATAAGCGCGAAAGCCTCGGCTCTAAAACCGTCCGGACTCTCGCCTTTGGCTATCCTGTCCCTATACTCCTGCGTCTTCAACTTGAATTCATTATCGCTCAGCGAAGCGGCCCAGTCGGCTTTGGAATTGACTTCCGCCACAAAACCCCTAAGCTTCTTCACTTCCCTGTCGCTTTTCGTTCCGAAAATCCTAGAAAATATGCTCATCTTACAAACTCTTCAAATCAATTCCTGCTGCGAACCCTTTCCGCCATCTCATTGACAAGGGCATCAAGCGTCATTCCGCCGCGCACCTCCTTACTACCGAAATTCCTGACGGAAACAGTCTTGTCATGCGCTTCCTTCTCGCCGACAATCAGCGCATACGGAATCTTCATATTCGATGCGTCCCTTATCTTGGAGTTCATCCGATCATCACGCAAATCCGAACGAACCCTGAAACCCGCTGACTTCAGCATGGCTTCAACCGACTTGGCATAATCGTCAAAGTTCTGCGTAACAGGTATGACCACAGCCTGGTCAGGAGCAAGCCAAAGCGGAAACGCCCCCTTGTAATGCTCTATCAACACGCCGAAAAACCTTTCTATGCTACCAAGTAGCGCCCTGTGAACCATAAACGGCCTCTTATCCGCGCCATCCTTATCGGTATAGACAAGACCGAATCTCTCCGGCAAGTTGAAATCAAACTGAATCGTCGAAAGCTGCCATTCCCTGCCAACCGCATCCTCGATCTTCAAATCAATCTTCGGGCCATAGAACGCGCCGCCGCCTTCATCGACTTCATACTGCAGCCCTTCATTGCTGATTGCCTTTCGCAACGATTCCTCAGCGGCTTTCCAATCCTCTTCCCTTCCGACGCTTTTCTCCGGTCTGGTAGACAGATATGCCTTGAATTTCTCGAATCCGAAGCATTTGAGCATGTAAATCGAGAATCTCAAGACCTCGATTATCTCACTTTCCATCTGCTCCGCAGTACAGAAGATATGCGCATCATCCTGAGTGAATCCGCGAACCCTCATAAGCCCGTGCAGCGAGCCTTGTTTCTCATACCTATAAACCGTACCGAGCTCAGCCCACCTGAAAGGCAGTTCCCTGTATGAATGCTTGGTATCCTTATAAATCATTATGGCGAACGGACAATTCATCGGCTTCACATAATAGTCGCTCTTGTCCATCTCCATCGGAGAATACATGCTCTCCTTGTAGAAACTCAAATGCCCTGAAGTCTCCCATAGCCACGACTTGCCGACATGAGGAGTGTACAGAAGCTCATATCCGTTCCTATAATGCTCCGCTCTCCAGAACGTCTCTATCTCATTTCTGATCCTAGCCCCCCTGGGATGCCAATAAATCAATCCGGGACCGGCTTCCTCGTGCATCGAGAACAAATCAAGATCAGCCCCCAACTTCCTATGGTCGCGCTGCTTTATCTCCTCCAGATGCGCAAGATAAGCCTTCAAATCCTTAGGATTCTCAAACGCAGTCGCATATATTCTCGTCAGCATCTTGTTTTTCTCATCTCCGCGCCAGTAAGCGCCGGCAACGGAAAGGATCGCGAATGAATCCGTCCTGAGCTTCTTCGTGCTCTCAACATGCGGACCGGAGCAAAGATCGGTGAACTTTCCAACGGTGTATGTCGAAATCACCTCACCTTCCTTTATGGCGTCAATAAGCTCAAGCTTATATGTCTGATCCTTGAAAAGCTCCTTGGCCTCGTCGCGCGAAACCTCTTTTCTGATAATTGGCAGATCGTCTTTAACGATCCTTCTCATCCGTTCCTCTATGTCACGAAGATCGGACTCCTCAAGCTTTCTCGGCAAATCGAAATCATAATAAAAACCGTTCTCTATCGCAGGTCCGATAGCTATCTGAGCATCCGGAAAAATCTCCAGAACCGCATCCGCCATGACATGTGAAAAGGAATGGCGTATGGTGCTGAGCGCACTGTTTTTGTCTACTTTTCCCATAATCCGTTTATTTTATCGTTTTTCCGCAAATAAGTAAAACATTCATAAGGTTTTCAAACACATAGCCATATCCGGAAATTGACTAATATGGCAGAACCAAAATGAAAGGCTATGTCCGAAAGTTTGACTGATAGGACAGAGCCGCAGAGCCGGAGAGGTGCTGGAGAGGCGCGCTTTGGGGCGAAAAGCCT